>CASEOW010000044.1 GCA_949289785.1 uncultured Bacillota bacterium
GGCGATTCGGTGTTATGTCTTGCTTAAAAGGAAACTGCTTAAACGGTGACGTTGAGTGCGAGAATGGGAAATCCGACCGAACCTATGACACAAGGTTTACTTGTAATGTACCTTCTTTTTAGAGCCTATCAAAAGGCTCTATATTTTTTAGAAATAAAATATAATTTAATATATTTATAGATATAGGAGAAATTGATGGAAACATCTTCCAAAAAGAAAAAATCTAAGAAAAAATCCAAATTTGCTTTATGGTATAAATGGCCATTAATTGTGTTATTCTTGTCATTTATTCTTTCTATGGCTTTTGGAGTTTTAAGTGAAATTGCATTAAATAATGCAAGTGTAATTATATCAGTGGTAGTTATTTTAATATTTTTATTTATATCTATTATTACAGATATGATTGGAGTTGCTATTACAGCTGCAGATATGAGATATTTCAGAGCAATGGCATCAAAAAAAGTTAGAGGTGCAAAAGAAGCTATAATGCTAAAAAAACATGCTGATAGAGTGGCAAGCATTTTTGCAGATATATTAGGGGATATATGTGGTATTTTAAGTGGTGCTGCTGGTACAACAATTACTCTTGCTTTATTAAATGATAAAATGTCAACTATAGTAAGTATAGTTATTGCATCTTTAGTTTCTGCTGTAATTGCAGCTTTAATTATCTCTGGTAAAGCTTTTATGAAAAGATATTCAATGGTCCATAGTGAAAAAATTATATTAATTGTTGGTAAATTTTTAAGCATATTTAATTTTAAAAGAAATAAGAGCAAGAAAAATTCAAATACTAATAAAAAGAATAAACTAATAAAGGATGATATGAAAGACGTTATAAATGATAAAGTTACTCAAGTAGAGCAAACAACTGAAGAAGAATAGTTGAATTAAGAAAAAATAAGTAAAAAAAAGAATAAATATTTTTTATTCTTTTTTTTATTTATTATTTTTGAATTTTGAACCACAATACTCACAATAATATTCATTATTATTTTCTATTAATAAACCTCCGCAATTTGGACATTTTTTTTGTATCAATGTTTTTTTGCTTATTTGTTCTTTTTCATTTATTTTTAAAGTATTTCCATCAAAAATATAACCTTGTAAATAACCTTTTTTTATAGCATTAGTTATATGATTTTTTATTTGTATTTTTGAAATTTGTATATGACTTGAAATTTCGTCTATAGAATACAAACTTTCATCATTTATAATTTCAATTACTCTTTTCATAGTTTTATTATTTGCATAATAAATCCATATTATTGGACAACCATAGAAACCAATCACTGTAAAAACAATACCAAATGCTAAAATAATCCAAATAGATTTAGATGCTCCAAAAATAATCATTAAAATTCCAATTGGCAACATGATTGTAATAATTAAAGATAAAATTAATATTTTTGTTAAATATTTATTTAAATTGTTGTCATTTTTCATAAATTTCCCTTTTTAATACATTAGTTCTGTTTATATATTAGTATATTCTTTTTCTTTTTATTAGATAATATATCATAATAATTGTAGAAACTCCAACTAAACTTATACAAATCCATAAAAGTATCTTAAATAAATCATTATTAGGTGTGTCATCATTTACACTTTTGTCTATATCATATATTACGCTTACATTATTATCTTCACTTATATTTTTTAAATTGTATGTGAAATTAGTTTTGTTTATTTCTATTATTTCATCATTTATTATTAGATATTTTATAATATATCCTGTATTAGCTGTTATTGTGATTACAGCATTTTCACCATATTCATATATTTCTTTTTCTATAGATATAGTTCCATTTTTTTGCTGTAATATATTAATTTTATATGTATTAATGGCAAATAAAATTTCTATAGTATGATTTTTTGTTACATTTTCGAAGGTATAATATCCATTATTTGTAATTTCTTCAAATTCATCTCCTGTAATAATTTGACTATCAATTAATATTTGAGCTATATGGTATCCTTCATTTGCGTTAAAATAACATGTAAAACTATTTCCAATATTAACTATTTGTGTTCCTTCATTAGATATTTCACCATTACTTGAAGATTTTATATCAATAGTATAAGTTTTGGCTACTGTTTTAGGATATAAAGTTATAGAATAAGCTGGAACAATAATATTTGTAGTTTGATTTTTATATAATAAATTTCCATTTTCATCTACCCAACCATACCAAATGTAATTATTGTCAATTTTGCAAGATAAAGTAATTTGCATTTCGTATTTATAATTTCCGCTTCCAGATGTGCTAATAATTCCTTCAGTATTTTCTATTACAATTGAATAAATATTTCTAGTATAATAAATATTTACAACTGTTGAACCATTTTTGTTAATTTCTTGTTGTTCGAATGGTTGATATGTAAAACCTGTATAATTTTTAGCCTCAGCTTGTGTTTGTTTGTTTTGAGAGTAATTTGTGATTATTGTTTCAGTTTCATAAAACATAAAATCATCTGGCTCTAACAATTCTATGTAATGGTTAATCGTATAGGATACATTTTCTATATAATTAAAATTTGCTGTAATTGTATAATCTTTATCAATAAAAGCTATAATAAATTGATTTTTTTCTATTTCAGTTATTTCTTCTTGATTTATTAATATAGATTCAAGGTAATAATTTTCTTTTGTTGTAAATGTTAAAATTGCTGAATCACCATAATAGTATATTTCTTTATCACTTGATATTATTCCACCTTCAGATTGAATAATGTTTAGATTATAAAGATTTTTTGAAAATTCAATATAAATACTATGATTTTGTGTAATATTTGAAAATATAATTCCTTTTTCAATAACATTATTTAATTCATTTTCAGTTAGCTCTACATTATCAATTACTAGTTTTTGTAAATGATAACCTTCATGATTAATTATGCATAGGGTAATGTCGTCGTTTTGTCCAACTAAATATTTACCATCAACTATAGTTTTATCGGATTGTAAACTTCCTTCTCCAACAATATCAAAAGTTATAGTAAATACATTACCAATTTCTACTTTACAAATATTGGAATATAATTCGGCTCCATCCCAATTTGTTAATTTAACATAATAATAATAAATACTTAAATAATTTGTGTCTATATTTAGTGAATTTGAAGTATTTTTTGAAGTATTTTCTATAATATTTCCAGTGTAAGAATTTTGAGTAGATTGATACCATTCATATTTAATTTGAAAGCCAGTTGCCTCAATGGATAAATTTAATTCATAATTTTGACCGACAATAATGTTATTTTCAAGATTTTTTGTAATTTTTAAGTCATCAATAGCAATAAATTCATTACCATATTTATTTGCAAATTCTTCAGCTTTAGAATCTTTATATCCATAAATTATAGTTTTTAAAGAAAATGGTGTACCAGATGCTATGTAATTTGAATAATTAAAATTTTTACCAATTACTACTTTTTTTGCGTTTTTTAAAGCATACATCTCTAAAGTTTTAATATTAGGTAAAAGGACTAATTCAAAATCGTTATCAAAAGCATTATTTTTTATTGTTTCAACGCTTGTTAAAACAATTGTTTCTATATTATTGCAATTTTGAAAAGCATATTGATTAATTAAACTTACTTTTGGGGCATTAACAATTTGCAAATTTGCACAATTTTCAAATGTTCTTGCGTTAATAATATCCAGTCTGTCGAAAGATACTTCTTTTAAATTTATGCAATTTGCAAAAGCACTTTCTCCTATACTTGTTACATTTTCAAGATTTATGTTGACAAGATTTTCACAATTATAAAATGCTCTTTTGTCTATTGTTTTAATTGTTTCTGGTAAAATTATTTCAGTAATAAAATTGCAATCCTCGAAAGCACTTTCTCCAATTTTAGAAATAGTAATTCCATTATAAGACGATGGCAATTTAAAACTTCCTACAAAATTTTTATCAACATAGGATATTGATATTTCTACCATTCCTGTTTCATTATTAAAATAAAATTCATAATAAAAATAAGGCAGTTGTTCTGAAATTTCTATAAAAGTTAATGAGTTTTCTAGACAATATACTGAAGCTTCTGTATTTGTATATCCATAAACAATAAAATTTTCTATTTTTTGATTATTTGAATACCCAAAAGCTTTTTCTCCTATGTATGAAATGTTTTGATTTAAAGTCACATTTTTTAAATTTTCACAATTATTAAAAGCAAAATTTTCTATTATTTTAATTTGTGGAATTTCAATATTTGTTAAATTTATACAATTTTCGAAAGCACTTTCGCTTATTTTTTCAACATTTTCAAATGAAATTGATTTTAATGATTGACAATTCATAAAAGCTCTGCTTTCTATTTCTTTTAGATTTGGCAAACATATTTCTTTAATATTATTGCAATTTTCAAAAGCACTGCTTGCTATTTTTGTGACAGGTTTTCCTTCAATGTATGCCGGTATTTCAATAAAAGTTTCAGTTGAGTTGATACCTGTCAATGTTATTTCATTTTCATTAACTATGTATATAAATTGAGAATTATTATCTATTAAATTGTATTTTAAATTATTGCTTATTGCATAATCTACAGCTGGACCATTATAAATATTGAAAATTGCATCGCTAGGTGAATAACCAAAAGCATAAGAACCTATATAATTCAAAACAGAAGATAAATTGATTTGTTCTAGTTGCGTATTATAATAAAAAGCTTGAGTTTCTATAGTTTCTATTGCTGGTAAATTTATATTAGTTAAATCAGTAGAATAAAATGCTTGTGAATGAACTTCTTTTAATTTTGGGCAATCTAAATTAGTTATACTAGTTTGTGTAAATGCCTGCGAATAAATTTTTTCAACATTTGGCATATATATATTTGTTAATTTAGGAAGTTGATAAAAAGCTTTGTTTGCTATAGTAGTCACATTTTCTATTTCTGCAGAAGAAAGGTTGGAGCAATTTTGAAAAGCTTGTGAGCAAATTATTAACAAATTTGGCATTGTTATAGCTTGAAGGCTTGTATTACCATTAAATGCAGACCTGCCAAGATATATTAATTGTGGCACATTTAAATTTGATAGGGTAGTATTATCATAAAATGCTTCTGCACAAATAGTTTGAACTTTAGGTAAATTTATTGATTGAATATTAAATCCATAAAAAGCACCTTTTCCAATAGATGTAACATTTAAAAGTGATAGATTTTGAATATTTGCATTGTAATATTCCATGTTAAAGGCGTAATCTTCAATAATTTCAACATTATCTAAAACTATATTTTCTATTATACCATAGCATTTATAAAATGCGTATTTTCCTATAGTTTTAAGATTTGGGAAATTATTATTTGATACTTCTTTTAATTGATAACAACCTTCAAAAGCACTTATACCTATTTCAGTAACAGATGGAGCAGTTATATTTTGTAATGTTTCATTTCCCGCGAAGGCATAATCATCTATTTTTGTAACAGTGGTTGGTAATACTATATTTTCTATTGAACTTGTAGAAAAAGCATATTGACCTATTTTTACAACATTTATTCCATTAATTTCTGAAGGAACTTCAATATCTTTTAACACACCATTATAAGTAATTATAGTCCCTGTACTATCTATTACATAAGCATTTTCAATATCTTGATTTGGAAAAACATAAGTCATTTGACACAAAGAACTTACTTTTTCAATATTACCATTACTACTTGAGAAATAAAATGCTTGAGCTCTAACTTGTGTAGATTTATCTATTTTTATAGGGGATTGATAATAAGTTCCATTAGAAATATTAGGTTTACTTCCGTCTAATGTATAGTAAATTAATGCACCAAATAAATTAGTTGATAATGAAAGATAAAATGGTTGAGATTGATTTTGTGAATTTTCACTAAAAGTAATTTCTCCTTCAAAAGTGTAATTTGCATATTCAATGTTTAATAATCCATATCCATAAAATTTATCCCAATTATCGTTTCCTAAGTCTAAAGCACCTTTAATTAATTTATTTTCTATTTCACTAAAATTTATTGATTGGTTTGGATTTGAAATTAATAAACATATAGCACCAGATACATATGGACAAGCCATAGAAGTTCCACTTAAAGTTGTTGTTCCGCCACCAATATAAGCACTTTCAATGTCACAACCCGGAGCAACAATATCAACAAATTTTCCATAATTTGACCAATAAGGTCTATAATATCCATTCGATGATTTTCCTACAGCTCCAACAGTTATAGCTTTTTCAACATTTGCAGGGGAATAATTTTCAACATTCGCACCATCATTTCCACTTGAAACAACAGTGATAATGCCATTATTGTATGCATTTTCTATAGAATCTTCATAAGCAGTTTGATAATAACTTCCTATTGCACTTTCTCCTCCCAAACTCATATTCATTACATAAATGTTGTAACCACTATTTTTTAATTCAATTACATATTCCATTCCTAAAATAATATTCGAAGTGTAGCCATAACCATCATTATCTAAAACTTTAATAGGCAATATCTTTACATTTGAATAGGTAGATTGACAAATTATACCGGCTACATGAGTTCCATGTCCATAGCCATCTTCATAAGTATAATTTGTACTGCTTTGAGAAGTAGAAAAATTTTGACCACCGACAGCTATTCTTCCATCGAACCAAGAATGGTCACTGTCAATTCCAGTATCTAATACGGCAACGATAACCTCTCTTAAGTTATTTTCATTTGAAGATAAAATATTAAAGTAAGATTCAAATCCGCAATCTTCATATCCCCAATTTAATGAATAATAATTATTAATTGTATTATTTAATGAATAATTGTTGTATTTTAAGTTAAAATTATTAAAATTTAGATTTATTTGTTCATTATTAGTATTATTTAAATTATCAGAATAAGAAATTTCGTCTGTTTGCATTATACTATCTACTTCAACATAATCAATATAAGATAGCGATTTATAATACTCAAAAGCATTTTGTGTATCTTGTTCAGTTGCATATTGAATAATACTAATATTTTTGTATCCATTTACTACATCAATGGCATTATCATATTTAATTTCTTTTTCCGATTTTACAATTAATCTTTTGCTTCCGTATGGCCTTGAAAGTGTTATACCGTCTGAAGTATAATTTATGTTAAAACCAAGTTCTTGAGTTATAGTGATAGATATTAGATTGCTGTCTTGTTGAAAATATGTTTTATCTAATATATCTAATTCGTCATTTTTAATAATTGTATTATTTTGCAAATCTATTGTAATTTCATTTTGTTCATATTTTAATAAATAAAAATCTTCATGATTTTCTATTGTTATATCTGTCTTTTCTTGTAGTGTATGTATTTCTATATAATAATCATTGTTTTCAATTTGAAATTCATCATATTTAATATAAATTAATTCATTTTCATTATTATTTTTTAATAAATTAATAGTTTTGTTAGCAAAATTATTAAAATTAGCTAAAGAATTAATATAGTCTTTAGGATAAAATATATAAATAGTTAAGATTAATACAAAAGTCAAAATTAATAATAAATATCTAGATAATTGTTTTTTCATATTTTCTCCTTGAATGTAAACTATAAAAATTTAGATTGTTTAATTTTTTTATTATGATATCACAAATCAATTTCTAAGTAAAGTATAGATTTTAATAAAATAATTTTGATTAATATTTTTTCATTGCTTTGCAAATAAGATATTTTATGGTATAATAATCTAGACTTTAATTTATATTTGTTATTTAATTTTTTTTAGAAGTATAAAAAGAGAATACATTTATAAATCAATTCAATGTTTTAGGAGAAAATATGGCAGTATATGATTTTAAAAAGATAGAAGAAAAATGGCAAAATAGATGGGAAAATGATAAAAGATTACAAGCAGTTGATTTTCACCCAACTAAACCTAAATATTATGTTTTGTATGAGTTTTATAATATAAGTGGCAATTTGCATATGGGACATCTTAAAGGAACAGTGCCTGCCGATGCACTTGCTAGATATAAAAGATTTAAAGGTTACAATGTTCTTTTCCCAATAGGTGGAGATGCTTTTGGGCTTCCTGCAGAAAACGCAGCTATAAAGCATGGAATAGATCCTCATAAGTTTGTAGAAGATGGAATGAATACAGTTTTAAGTCAGTCTAAAAAAATTGGACTTTCTTTTGATTATTCAAGAACTATCTGCACAAGCAGTCCTGATTATTATAAATGGACACAATGGATTTTCTTACAATTATTTAACCATGGAAAAGCTTATAAAAAGAATGGAACAGTAAACTTTTGTCCAAAATGTCAAACAGTTCTTTCAAATGAAGATAGTCAAGGTGGAAAATGCGATAGATGTGGAAGTGATGTTTTACAAGTCAACAGAAATGTTTGGTTCTTAAAAATGAGAGAATATTCAGAAAAACTTTTAAAGAATATTGACCAAATTAATATGGCCGAAAACTTGAAAGAGGCACAAAGAAACTGGATAGGAAAAAGTGAGGGAATTGAACTTGACCTTGACTTAGTAGATGAAAGTGGAAACAAACTTGATAACTTGTCAATATATACTACTTGCATTGAAACTGTTTATGGAATTACTTTTGTAGTTCTTGCTCCAGAAAATGAACTTATAAGTAAACTTAAAAATAATATTAAAAATATAGAAGAAGTTAAAAAATATCAACAAAAGACTGCTCTTAGAAGTGAATTTGATAGACTTAGTCAAGTTAAAGAAAAAACTGGTTGCAAACTAGAAGGTGTATTTGCAAAAAATCCTGTTACAAATGATATTGTTCATGTTTATATTGCTGATTTTGTTTTAAATGGATATGGAACAGGTGCTGTAATGGCTGTTCCTTGTCATGACCAAAGAGATTATGAATTTGCAAAAGAATTTAATATTCCTTTTAAGCAAGTTATTGAAGGTGATTGTAAAGAAAAAGCACTTGAAAAGGGTGATTATTTAATAAATAATCCTAAAATGATAAATTCCGAACAATTTACCGGTCTTCCTGTCAAAGAAGCTAAAATAAAAATTGGAGATATGGTTGTTGAAAAAGGATATGGAAGAAAAAAAGTAAACTATAAGATGCAAGATTGGTCATTTAACAGACAAAGATATTGGGGAGAACCATTCCCTATAGTTTTCTGTGAACATTGTGGTGCAGTTGCACTTGATGAAAAAGAACTTCCTTTGATATTGCCTTCAACAAATGATTATCTTCCAAATGAAAAAGGAGATTCTCCTTTATCTAAAATTGATAGTTTTGTAAATTGCGTTTGTCCTAAATGTCATGGACCTGCAAGAAGAGAAACTGATACAATGCCTAACTGGGCGGGTTCAAGTTGGTATTGGTTAAGATATATTGACCCACATAATGATAAGGCACTTGCAGATTATGAAAAACTAAAATATTGGGGTAGTGTAGATTGTTATACTGGTGGAACTGAACATATTACAAGACATGTTCTTTATGCATTCTTTTGGCAAAACTTTTTATATGAAATTGGTGCTGTTCCTTCTCCAAATCCATTTATTAGAAAAATGGGCAGTGGACTTATATTAGACAGCGAAGGTAAAAAGATGAGTAAAAGTTCTAAAAACGGCGTATCTCCACTTGAAGTTATTGATAAGTATGGCGCAGATGTTGCAAGACTTCATGTTCATTTCCTTGCTGGATATGAAGATAATTGTATTTGGACATTTAAAGGAATTGAAGGTATTACCAATTTCCTTGATAAAGTATGGAAACTTCAAGATATTATTAAGGGTGATGGAATAAGCAAAGAACACGAAGTGGAATTAAATCTTTTAGTTAAAAAAGTATCGGAAGATTATGAAAACCTAAAACTTAACACAGCAATATCTGCTTGTATGATATTCCTTAAAAAAGTAAGAGAAGATGGTTTTATTACAAAAGAAGAATTTAGACAATTTATGATTATTTTAAATCCACTTGCTCCACATATTACAAGCGAACTATTTGAAATAGTATTTAACAAAGATATTCTTGATGAATCATTCCCTGAATATGATGAAACTAAAACCGAAAAAGATGAAATAGAAATTCCTGTTCAAATTAATGGAAAATTAAAAACAACTATTTTTATATCAAAAAATTATACTCAAGAAGATTGTTTAAAAATATTAAAAAACAACGAAAAGATAGATATTGATTTTGATAAAATAAGAAAAGTTATTTATATTCCAAATAAAATTATTAATATTATAGTTTAGTAAAAATCAGTTGTTATTTATAAAAAAATAGGCTTTAAATTTTTAGCCTATTTTTTATATTTTAATTAAATATTTTCATTTTCTATAAGGTTTATCAATGCTTTTTTTCTATGAGAAACGCTATTTTTTTCTTCTTCACTACATTCTGCAAAAGTTTTATTTAACTGGCTAGAAAGAAAAATACTATCATAGCCAAAACCATTTTCACCTATTTCTTTATTTGTAATTTGTCCATAAGTTTTCCCTAGTCCAATAATATATTTTCCATTTGGAAAAAGTTTTACAATAGCACATTCAAAATGTGCATTTCTATTTTGTTGATTCTTTAGTTCATTAAGTAGTTTTTGTCTGTTTGCTTTATCATTTCCATGTTCTCCAATATATCTAGCACTAAATATACCTGGTTTTCCATTAAGTGCGTCAACACATAGTCCGCTATCGTCGCTTAAACATGGTAAATCTATATTCTTTTCTTTTAAAAATTGCATTAAAGATTCTGCTTTTATTAAAGCATTTTCGACAAAACTTTTGCCATTTTCTTCTATATCTTTATTAAATCCTATTTCTTCCATAGAAATGATTTCGTAATTTGTTAAAATTTCTTTAATTTCTTTTATTTTGTGCTTATTGTTTGATGCAATTATTATTTTTTTATTGTTCATTTTTTACCCCGTATATATATTATATATTTAATATATATTTATATATAAATATTAGTCAAGCATATTGACGCATTTTGTTTAATGTGATATAATTACAAAGGATTTAAAGGAAATATTCATGTTAGAAATAAGAAATTTGACGAAAAAATATAAAAATTCTGATTTTTATTCTGTAAAAAATTTAAACCTTGTTATCAATGAAGGTGAAATTTTTGGATTTTTAGGTAAAAATGGTGCTGGCAAAAGTACCACAATTAAATGTATGACAGGTCTTTTACCTTTTGATGAAGGAACTGTTAAAGTATGTGGTTGTGATATTGCTAAAGATCCTATAGGTGCAAAATTAAATATAGGTTATGTTCCAGATAACCATGCTGTTTATGAAAATTTAACTGGTAAAGAATATGTTAATTATATGGGAAATATCTATAGAGTAGAAAAAGATGTTTTAAAAGAGAGATTAGAAAATTTCTCAAAACTTTTTAACATGAGTCATGCTATTGATAAACAAATTAGGTCATATTCTCATGGAATGAAACAAAAAATATGTATAATTGCAGCTTTAATTCATAATCCAAAGTTTTGGGTTCTTGATGAACCACTTATGGGACTTGACCCTCAAAGTATTGCCGAAATTAAAGGATATATGATTGAGCATAAAAACAAGGGCAACACTGTTTTCTTTTCTTCTCATAATATTGATATGGTTGAAAAATTATGCGATAGAGTTGGAATTATGAATCATGGTCAATTAATGGAAATTATAGACCTTAAAGAATTTTCTAAAAACTCTACGGTAAGTCTTGAAGATTATTTTTTGAATTTAACTAGAGAAGACAAAGCGAAAGTAATTAAATATGATGAAAAACAAATAAAGAAAGATAAAAAAATAAAGAAAAAGCAAGAAAAAATTGCTAAAAAGAAAAATAAAACTGAAAAACAAAAAAACAACAAAGAGTAACTATATTTATTATTTTTAAATATAAAATCAAAAGAGGAGATGATTTTGAATCAATTTTTAACATTGGTAAAACTAGAATTTTTAAATGGGACGCAAAGAAATAAAAATGCGTCAATTTTTTCTAGAATAAAAAAATGGTTATTGATTCTTCTCGGTCTTGGTTGTGTTATTGCATTAATTTTATATGCTTTAGGAAGTATTTTAGGTGTTTGTCTAGAAGCAAATTTAAATCATGAATTTATTGTATATTATGTTTTTATTGTTCAGATAGTTCAACTTTTTTTTGGAATTAGCATAACTACCAAAACACTTTATTTTAAGACTGATAATAATATGCTAAAGTTGCCTGTCAGCGGAAAAATGTTGTTTCTAGCTAAAATTACATACTTATTTATATACGAACTTATTTTTACAACTATTTTGGCACTTCCTGTTTTTATCCTTTATGGTGTTCAAACAATGCAAGGATTAGGATTTTATTTAATGCTATTGCCAAATTTAATATTTTTGCCTTGTATTCCATTTTTATTTGCTCTTTTATTTTCTGTTCCTGCTATGTATCTTGTTGGGTATCTTAAAAATAAATTTATTGTAATGTTTATATTATACATAATAACATTGGCTTTTGGATTTATTGTTTACATATATGGATTAAAATTTATAATGAGCTTTCTTGATAATGAAATAACAAATATATTTTCTAGTGATACAATTTTCAATATAAAACAATATGCTAATTATTTAATTTTTGCTTTATTATTTAAAAACAGTCTGCTTTTATATAATTTTATACCAAGTTTTTTTGTTAATATAGGTCTAGTTTGTATTTTAATATTTGTAATTTTTATTTTTGCAGATAAAATATATCTTAAAATTATATTAAGCAATAACGAAAAAGATTTAAAACCATTTAAAAGCAAAAAAGATATAAAATATCGTTCGATTGAAAGTGCACTTTTTTTCAGGGAATTTATAAATATTTTCCGTTCGCCTAATTACTCTTTTCAATATTTAACAGTTGTAGCAACAACTCCATTAATGGTTTATTTTTCTAGTGAAATAGCTTCAAGTATTGGCGTTTCAAAAATTGGTCAAGGAGTATTGCCGGGCATAATTGTTCTCGTTTTAATTATGTTTTTAAGTATGGGAACTTCATTTGCTGCAACATCGGTAACTAGAGAAGGTGGTAATTTCTTTCATACTAAACTTATTCCAGTAAAATATTCAAAACAAATTCTTATAAAGTTTTTAATATATTTATTTGTTTCTATTCCTGCTATATTCATATCAACTTTCATTTTAGCATTTGCCGGTTTTATAAACTATATTTCCGCAGTATTAATTGCTGTTAGTGTTAGTTTTATAATTATTGGAAATATTGCATCTTCAATTTTGCTTGATATTAAAAGACCTCAATTCTACTATCTTGATGATGGTGAAGTAACAAATACAAATAAAAATATAAATTCTAGCATTAGTATTGGTTTTTTAATAGCCGTGCTAATGGGAATAGGTTCTATTATAATGTCTTTCTTTGTTAGTTTGCCTTCTATGTATTTAGTTTTATTTGGTTTTGGAATTCCTTATATGATAATTGAAAGTTTCGTTTTATTCTTTAAATTAGAGAAAAGATATAGGAGCATTGAATTGTAATGAAAAAACTACTTATATTTTTAATGGTAGCTTTGCCTATCGCAATTATATTAGTTGTTAATTTCACCATTTCTGTTGTAATTGGTGATGCTTTTATTGCTGTTGAAAGAATAGTTTTGAGTGAAACTTCTATTACAGCTAATGTTGATGATGTAATGCATATTGATTATACGATCTATCCTCAAAATGCTACAAATAAAGAAGTTATTTGGTCCAGTGATAATGAAGATGTTGCAACTGTAGATGTTAACGGAAATGTTACATTTGTAGGTTTTGGTGAAGGTCATATAATTGCTACTTCTCAAGATGGTAATAAACGAGCAAGTATGTCTTATTATGTAACAGATAGCAAAGTTCATCAAGTTGTTATTACAAGTCCTAAAACGCAGATTGCGATAGGAGAAAGCGTTCAATTAGTTGCAAATGTTCTTCCTAATGAGGCGATAAACAAAGCAGTAACATTTGCTTCAAATGATGAAACAATTGCTAAAGTTAGTTTAAATGGTTTGGTTTATGGTTTAAGTGAAGGTATAGCTACTATAACTGTAACTACAGAAGATGGAGGATTTACTGACTCAATAAATATTTCAGTTATCAAGCCAGTTACATCTATTGTTCTTGATGAAGAAGATGTTATAACTTCAAAATCATTTTATCAAATTAATCATACTATTTATCCAAGTGATGCAACTATTCAAAATGTTAAATATAGTATTGATGATTCTCTAGTAGCAAGTGTAAATGAATTTGGAATGGTAACATTTTTAAAGGCTGGAACAGTTAATGTCACAGTTATTACAGATGATGGTAATTTTAAAGATACAATTTCTATTACTTTTACAGATGGTTATGCAATAGATTTAATTTTAGATGAAATTTCATTAAATTTAAAAGTTGATGATGTTTACTTAATAAATTATCAGACTATTCCTCAAGAAATTTATAATACAGATGTAGAATTTTATTCTCAAAATGAGGACATAGCAAGAGTTGATACATCAGGTTTTATATATGCTATGGGTGGAGGAAATACAATAATTGAAGTTAGTATACATAAAAATAAAGATGAAGTCATAACCAAACAAATTTATGTTTATGTAGAAAAAGATGCAGAAGATATAAAAATTGATAATATTATATTTACTGCAGAAAAAGAAATTCGTTTAAATCCTTCATCTTTGCCCAATGATAGCACAAATTCAAAATTTTTCTTTCATAGTTACAATGAAAATATAGCTGAAGTATTAGAAGATGGAACTGTTATATTTAAAGTAGATTATACAACAAGTGTTCAAATAGAAATATATGCAAATAAAGATTTAAGTTCAGTAAAAAAAGTTATAACAGTAATTTATACTGCTGGTAGAGCAAATGATTATGAATTAAAAGATAATGATATTGAGGTAAATTATGGAGATATAATAAATTTTAATATTGAATTTTATCCTCAAAATACAGTAATTAAAGATTATGAAGTTTTTATTGTTTCCACAGATAATAATGGATCAAATGTTATTGAAATTTTGGATGATGGAAGGGTTAAAGCTGTTGGCGGTGGAAGTTGCGTTGTTGAGATTAAATATCAAACATATGAAGGTGAAATTTTATCAAAGTATTGTGATATAAAAGTAATCAGACCTAGTGAAGATATAAGAGTTGATATTAATTTAGAAATGTATCAAGGTCAGTATGTTACTGCTGAAGAACGAGTTATGCTTAATGCAACCGTTTTACCTTTTGATAGCACTGACAAATCTTTAGTTTGGACATGTGAAGATTCTAATATTGGTGTAATTTTAGATAATTCAATTTTTATTTTTAACTCAACAGGTGTTGCAAGACTTATGGTGACAAACGGAAATATTAGTAAAATTGTTGAAATTAGATATACTGCATCAAAACCAATAAGTGCTCAAGTATTGGCTAATATTGATGGTGTCGAGCAAGAAATTCCACAACAAATTAAAGTTGGGCAGTCTTTTGAGATAATTTTAAAATCAGTTTTACCAAATAATAGCACTGATAAAAATTTTGTGATTAAGATTACAAATCAAAATACTCAAAATCCTGGTGGCAAAGTGCTTTCAGTCAATGGAAATACGATTAGTGGTGTTGCAGGAGGAAAAGCAACTTTATTGATTTACATTTCTACAACTATTACTATTTCTAAAGATATTGAAGTTATTCAAGATGTTCAATCTATCACAACTGATTTAGCAAATACAACTACTACAGAGAATGAAATTACTCTTTCAGCGACAGTATTACCAGTTGATGCAACTGACAAAACAATTAGATATGAAATTTTGAGTGGAAGTGCATACATAGAAGGGGATAAATTAATATTTAATTCAAATGGTAAAGTTACTATTCGTGCAATTTCAAATTCAAATTCAGAGATTTATACTGATTTTGTAATTGAAAAAATTGAAAAAGACGCAATAGTTATTACGAAAGATGACGATATTATAAAAACTTATAAAGGCGAAGTTTTTTATGTCGATTTTTCAAAATTTATAGATAGTGAATATACTTCTACTAAAATTGAAATAATTTCATCTACTGCTAATGATATTTTATTAATTGAAGATAAAAATATAAGAGTAAATGCTATTGGTAATTCTTCAATAAAAATATCAATTTTTAACAATAAGAATGAAATTTATTCTAAAATAATTGAATTTAATGTGGTTTCTCGTGTTGAAAGTATAATATTAAAAAATGACTTAGATTTTTATAATGGTGAATATGTAACAGCAAATTCAGAAATTACTTTAGATTTTGAAATATTACCTAATGATGCTGAAGATAAAACATTAAATTATAGTATTGTTGAATCATCAAATATTGCATATTTGATGGGAAATAAACTTTACTTCTTGAAAGAAGGTTTTGTTACTTTAGAAGTGTGTAGTCAAGATGGGGGAGTTAAAGAAAAATTTGTAATAAGATATACTGATGGAAAAATATTAAAGGCACAACTTAATTATGAAGAAGAATTAGTGTTAAATGAAGGTGAAATCATAATTATTGAAGTTGTAAAAACTATTCCTAAAGATGCAAATATTTCAAAATTATTTATGGAAATCACTGGAGAAAGCAATATTGTTAAAATTTCAGGAAATCAAATTATTGCTCTTAAAGGTGGACAAACAACTTTATCTATAGAAATTTCAGATGATATAACAAAAATAATTAATATAAGTGTTATTAAAAAAGTAACTGATATTGTTATCAAAGAAAATATATTAACTTCAAAGACTGAATTTATTATTAACCCTAAAGTATTACCAACAAATGCTACATATCCAAATTTAACTTACACATTGCAAAAAACAGAGATAGCAACAATAGATGGCAATGTTATTAAATTTAAAAGTGCAGGAAGCGTTGTTGTTTTAATTGAAACACAAGACGGAAGTAATATTTGTAAGGAAATTACTATAACAAGCACAATGGGTTCACTTTCTGATATAGTTTTAAATTCAAATAATGTTACTATTAATAAAAATGATACATATTCAATTACTATAAATAATGTTTACCCAAGCGACATTTCTTCTTATGAAATTGAATATGAAATCATTTCTCAAAATGCTGTAGATGGTTCTGATAATAATGTTATAAAATTAGAAAATAACTTGGTTAAAGCTTTATATGGCGGAACTTGTGTTGTTAGAGTTTGGGGAATTGTTGATGGAGTAAGAAGTTGTTATAGTGACTGTGAAATTAATGTAATTACTCATGTTGAAAATATATCTATAGAATTTGACCATGAATTGCAATTGTATCAAAATAGTTTTGTAACAGGTCAACAAGTATTAAATTTTAAAATTAATTTAAATCCAACAGATGCTACTATAAAAGATTATACTTACACAATATCAAATTTAGATGTAGCATATATAGAAAATAATCAAATTATATTTAAAAAAACTGGAATTGTCGTTATCACATTTATTAGTTCTGATAAAACTAATGGTGAAAAAAGCGTTTCTTATAATTTTAATTACACAAGTTCTAATTTAATTGAAGCCGTTGTTGATAAAAGCGCTTTTGAAAATAATGTTTTAGTTTTAGAAAAGGGCGAAGTTTTTAAATTTAATTTTAGTTACCTTCTTCCTCAAGACAACAATAATCTTACTATTTCGACAGAAAATGTTAAAGAAGATAGATTAGATGAAAGTCAAAGTGTGATAGAATTAAATAGTGGAGTTTTTTATGCTAATGCTGGAGGAACTTACACCTTTACACTAAAAGTTAATAATCTAACTCTTGGTCAGTATACTTTCATTGTTCGTTCTTATGCTGAAGAGATAGTGATTGATGGTGATTTCATTGAAGAAGATGGTATAAAAACTGCTTATATCTCTAGTTCAAGTTATTCAATACAAGCAAAATCTTATCCTAGTGACACTTTCCAAACAGAACTTTTATATAAATCAAGTGATACAAATATAGCTGAAGTAAATTCATTAGGAATAGTAACATTTAAAAAATATGGTCTTGTTACTATTACTATAACAGTAAAAGATAAAAGTAGCGTTTCTCAACAACTAAATATTGAATATACAAACGAACTTCGTGGTCTATCTTTTGGAGAAATATCAAATACAATGTACAATGTAGGAGATAATGTAGATTTTGTTATTATTCCAAGTCCATCAACTGCAACTGACTTTGAATATGATATTATTCTTAGTGATTACGAAATAGCTACACATATAATTAAGTCAGATGGAACTCATAGAATTATAGGTAATAAAGAAGGGAACGTTGTTATCACGGCAAAAGTAAAAAATAGTGATATTGAAACTTCTATTACTTTAACATTTGTTACTAAAATATCAAGTATTGAACTTGAATTAGATAGTATAAATGATGTTATGGGGCTTGGTGGATATAGACAATTTGGTGATAGATTTTTACAATTTAATGAACAAACTAATACATTCGATATAGTAAATACTTATCAAATGAATTTTAACATTAAACCATCAAATGCCTCTGCAAATATGTTAGTTTGGTCATCATCTAATGAAAGAATTGCTTCAGTCGATGAAAATGGAGTTGTGACTTTCCATGGATATTATGGAAAGGTTACTATAACTGTAAAAGCTAAATCCACAATGGAAGGACAACTAGTTGCTTCTGATAGTTACACTTTTAATATTGTAAAAGGAATAAATATTTTTGGTCCTAATGATAGCACTAGCACTACTCAATATAATAATCAATTTGATTTTGCAGTTGAATATTTAAGATCTTTGCATATTGATCAAAATCAATATGCAATAGTACTCCATGACGATATTTTGTTTAATCCAAATATTTCTAATTATGTTTTCTATGATATTTGTGGGAATGGTTATTCTATTTGTTTCTATGATGTTAATTCTAATGAAAGATTAGTTATTTCAAAAAGCAATGTTAATTTTGATAATGTAACTCTTAAGGGGACTTATTTTGATTCAAATGCGAAACTTTCGGATTTAAGAAATACCGGAAAGATAGTAGTAGTAAGAAGAGGAACTAATGTTAACTTTTATAATTGCATATTTGAAAATGCTGAAAATTTAGTAGATGTAATTTCAGCTCAAGTAACTTTTAAAGGTTGTGTTTTTAGAAATAGTTATTCAGCAGGCTTAATGATTTCAAGAGAATTAAATTATAGTAAGGTCTCAGATGTTTATGTGAAAGATTCTATATTTGCTAATTCACTTTTATGTGGTATATTATTTAATATTGATGGTTCAACACAACTTGAAGGTTATGAAAATAATCTCACTTTAGACGGAGAGATAAGATTCTATAATTGGATAACATTAGATGAACTAGAACAAGGGTTAATGAGTGATTTGGAAGAAATATTATCTCAATTTGGTCTTGGTGGTATAGCAAAAGATATAGCTAAACAATTTAAAGATATAATGAAAAAATATTCAGATTATAAATATACATATAATGGTAAAGATTATTACAATTTTTGTATTTTACAATACGATGCGAAAGTAGTAGGACAAACATTTAAAAGTAATGGTAAAATTAAAAAAGGTGAAAATTTTAATGCATCAATAGTATACTCAGATGTAAAAATAGAAGGTTCCTTAGTTTTAGGTGGCGGTGTTACTAATGCAGATTTTGTATTAAATGCTTGGATGATGCCTGGACAAAATCCTGCGATTAAACCAGGTCAATCTCATGAAGAGGCATTTAATAAAATAAGACAACCAGAAAGAATATATAGTTTAAATTAAATAAAAAAGGAGGGAATATGAAAAATAAAAAATATTTATTGACATTATTACTATTTTGTATATGTTTTATATTTTTAGTCCCTTCTTTTTCTACTAATTTTAACTCATCAGCAATTATTAATATTTCAGGTAATAGATTCGTTCTTACTGGATTAGTAGGCAACGAACCTCAACATTATTTCACTATTGATGATAGCAATACGTTATATAACATTGAAATCTTTGATAATGACCAAACACACTATTCTTTAAAACAAGGGGATAATAATGTTGGAGCAAAATCTAGTGGAAGTGCCGAAATTTTGCCAACTAGTGATATGACTGCATTAATAAATAAAGGTATTGTTTATTTTGAAGCATCAATGGTTGTTACTTCTAAAAAAGATAATCTCCAATCAAATATAATGCTTAAAATTAATTACGACAACGATAAAGAAATTTCTGTAAATTCTAATAATTCTAAAGGACAAACTTCAACGCTTACTACAGGACTTATTCAGCTTACACAAGGAACAAAAATTACATATTCTTTTCAAACATTAGAAGAAAACACAAAAAACGATAAAAGTGATTTTATTATTGATATGCCATGTATAAAATTTTATACTCAAATTGAATCAGTAACTTTAAATATGGAAGAAAATATAACAATTAATTCAGGAGAATATTTGCCTATAAATGCTTACAATGAAGTTACAAATGTTACTGGCGTTGAGGGAAATTTTATTAATTATTCAAAGGTTAATCATAAAATAAATTATAATTTTGTCTCAGGTGGAGAATATGTAACTGTTATTGGAGATAAAATTTATATAGATCCTTCAACTCCAGAAGGAACTAATATTAAGTTTAATGTTTATTCCAAAAAGAATTCTTATAATAGTGAAGAGTATGTTTATAGTGATAATTACGTAAACATTACTGTTCGAACAGAAAAAGTTGCACTAAATATTTTAACCGATTTTGAGAATCCTGGAACTATTACAGGTAGTGGTATATATGATCAAGGTGAAAAAGTAACTTTAACAGCAAGTACAAATTCAGGTTATGAATTTATTGGATGGCAAGTCAATGGTGAAATAGTATCTACTAAAAATAGATATATAATAGAAGCTAAGTTTAATGATGAAATTTATGCTAAATATAAAAAGTTAATAAAAATTTCTTCAATTTCTACTATTGACAAAGTTTATGATGGAACTACTTCAGTTGATAAAAATAATCTTCTTGTTTATTTTGATGGTGTTGAAAATGGACATGAAGTCAAACTAGAAGGCATAGAAAGTGTTAATTTTTCTACAAAAAATGCTGGCGTAAATTTGCCTATCTCAATTAAAATAAATGAAAGTGGTATATCTTTATCTGGAGAAAATAGTGATATTTATAAACTTTCAAATTATACACTTCCTATAGCCTACGGAAATATACTTCCTAGGGTAGTGATAGTTAAGGCAAACGACACATATAAGCAATATGGACAAGTAGACCCTACTATAAATATGGAGGTTGAAAATTTAATTTCTAGTGATAAATTAACTGGCTCTTTAACTAGGGAAGAAGGGGAAAGTGTTGGTGAATATAAAATATATCAAGGGAATTTAGGTAGCAATGATATTAATTATCAAGTCAATTTTATTGAAACTGAATCAAAATTTTATATAACTCAAAGAGAAGTAACACTAAAAAATATTATTGTTGAAGAAAAAACTTATGATAAAACTGTTAAAGCAGAAGTCAATGCTGAGTTAACAAATGTATTAGAAAATGAAAAAGTATATGCAAAAATTGATGCTGAATTTAATACTGCAAATGTTGGCTATAACCAAGTAATTATTACTAATGTACAACTTTTTGGAGAGAATGCAAATAACTATGTGTATGTAGATTACCAACAAGATATATATGGTCAAATTAATCAGGCGTCTCTTCAAATAAAGGTTCCTGATATAACTATTACTTATGGTGATGAATTTAATATAAATATTGAGCAATGTGAAATTAATGGTCTTTACGATGGAGATTTACTTCTGGGACAATTTGAAATGAATGGCAAAGATGCAAATTTAGAAGGGTATGACATTGGTATTGGAAGTATATCTAATTCTAACTATAAAATTGATAGTTTTGAAGCTGGGAAATGTGTGATTTTGCCAAAAAATATTAATGTATGGGCAGATAGTGTAGAAAAGGATTATGGAGATGAAGATCCTACTTTAACATTTATAAACTCAAAATTGGAATATGATGATATTTTGCAAGGTTCACTATCAAGACAAAAAGGTGAAGATTGTGGTTATTATGAAATATTTATAGGTTCTTTAAGTGAATTAAATCCTAATTATAATATAAATTTTATCTCAAATAATTTAATTATTAATAAAAGAGAAATTAATGTAATAGTAGAATTCTTAAATAAGGAATATGACGGAAATAAAAATGTATCATTTGAAGTAAGTTATGATAATAATATAAAAAATGAAGAATTTGATTTTACTATAAATTCAGTATTAGATAATTTTAATTGTGGAATTGCTAATGTAATTTTTGATAGATATGAAGTAATAACTAACAACACTAATTATATTTTTAAATATGAATTCAAAAATAGTCAAATTGAAATTTTAAGAAAACAAGTTAATATTTTGATAGAAAATCAAAGCAAAGTTTATGGAGACTATGATCCTGAAATTAAGTTTTCTATAATGGGAATAGTTAACGATGATGTAATAAATGGTAATTTAACAAGAGAAGCTGGAGAAGATAAAGGAATTTATTATTATACAACCGGAACAATAACTGATGAAAATAATCCAAATTATCATATTGTTTTATCAAATTCTTATCTTGAGATATTACCTAAAGAAATTTTAGTAACAATAGAAGGAACAGAAAAGACATATGGAGACAAAGACCCAGATTTTTCAGCTAAACCTTTGAATGAAGACGATTTTGTTTATCCAGATAAAAGTGAAGAAGTTCTTAGTGGAACTATTTCTAGACAATTAGGTGAAAGTGCAGGAATTTACAAATTTGATATTTCAAATCTTTGTAAAAACGAAAATTATAAACTTGTTTTAGATAATGATTGTCAATTTTTAATTTTAAGAAGAAATGTAACAGTTACTATTGAAGATTCAACTAAAACTTATGGAGACGATGATCCAGAATATATTTATAGTGTTTCAAATTTATTTGGTGATGATGTTTTAATTGTAAATATTGGTAGGGATTATGGTGAAGATGTAGGCTCTTATGAACTTTATTGTAAAACTTTAAGCGATGATAGATATATTATAGAAACAGTGGTAAGAGGAAATTTAACTATAGTTCCTAGACCTATTACTATAAAAGCAGAACAAAAAATTAAAATTTATGGAGATAAAGACCCGACTTTATCTGTAATTGTTACAAATGGAAGACTTGTTGATGATCTTACACAAATCTCTCAAGGAGCACTTGCAAGAGAAGAGGGAGAGAATGTAGGTACATATAATATAACAATAGGAAATTTCTCGTTGGGTAAAAATTATGATGTAACTTTTGAAAGTGGTCAATTTACAATAATGAAATCTGATATAACCATAAGTGCTAATTATTCTTCTAAACAATATGGAGATGACGATCCAGTTTTAACTTATCAAATAACTAAAGGTAGTCTTAAATTTAATGATAATTTTCAAGGAAAATTGTCTAGAGTTCAGGGTGAAGAATTGGGAGAATATTTGATAGAAATAGGTTCTTTACAATTAAACTCTAATTATAATCTAACTTATATTTTCAATACATTTAAAATTGAAAAAAGAACAATTGAAATTGTTCCTACAGTTTTAAGTAAGACATATGGAGATGAAGACCCAGATATAGAGTATAAAATTATTGGTTCAATTGTATTTGATGATGAAAGCGAATTTGTTGGAGAAGTTTATAGAGAAAAGGATAAAGATGATATAGAACCTGTTGGTAAATATAAAATTTATTGTTCTTTATATCATGAAAATTATAATATTGTTTTTAAAAATTATTATTTTGAAATTTTGCCACGACAAATAACTATTATTGCAGATGATAAATCTATAAATTATGGAGATTTACTTGAGCCAGAGTTAACTTATTCAATAGAGGGCGAAATACTTGAAATTGATAGAGATAAATTAACCGGTGAGATTTACAGAACTCCAGGAAATAACTCAGGAAAATATTATATATTGAGCAGTTTAAATCTCGGCAAAAATTATGATATTATTTTTATAAAAGGAATATTTACAATTAATCCTTTAAATTTAGTTATTGAGTGTGTTAACTATGAGAAGGTATATGGTCAAGTAGATCCTAAATTTTCTTATAATATAATAGAAGGAAATCTTTTAGGTGATGATAAATTAAGTGGTGGCATTACTCGTGAACAAGGTGAGGATGTTGGTATGTATAAACTAGTTTCAAATTTAAGAAATAATAATTATAACATATCAATTAATGAAGCATATTTAAGTATTTTGCCAAAAGATGTTTATTTAGTTACTAGTATTTATGATAAAACTTATGATGGAACTAAGGTAGCATATTTAAAAAATCCTTATGTAACTGGACTTTTAGATAAAAATGTATCTCTTGAATATGACAGAGAAAATTGTGCTAGATTTGAAACATCAGAAGTTGGCAACAAAATAAAAGTTTATTTATATGATATTTCACTTTCAGGAGATAAAGCAGGAAATTATAATATTATATTACCAACAGATATTTATGCTAATATAGCAGAAAGAGAAATTAGTGTGGGTTCAGTAACTATATCTAGTCCTGAAACAGCTGTTCTTTACAAAGGTTATAAACTTGAATATAGTAATAAAGATATAAGCAATAATGATATAAAAATTAAATCACATAAATCTCTTGCATCTTATGATATAAAACTTAGCGAAAGTTCAGGTTTAATAGATATCAACACAACTGTTACTATTTCAATACAATTAGATAAAAATATTTATTCTAACAATAATTTATATGTTTATAAAATAAATGAAGAAGGTGATTATCAACTTGTATCTAGTTATAAAGAAGATGGAATGTTGGTTATTATCACAGATGAATTAGGAGAATTTATAATTGTTACAGATAATGATGATTGGATAAACATTGGAATGTTTATCAGTATAGGTTTATTATTAATTTTATTTATTTTCTTTATAACAAGATATATAATTAAAAATAAGAAGTTGAATAAATATAAAAATAATTAACAAAATAAAAAAATTCCGCAATAAACGGAATTTTTTTTAATTTACATTTTTTAAAATAATATTAAATCATCTTCTAAGCTTAACATTTTATAATTAGCATTATTAATTGCTTGTGATTTATTATTAGTGATATTTTTCTTATTAAAATTATTAAAAATGTTTAAAATATTATCTAGATTTTTATTTGATATTAAATTAATTTTTTCAAAATATGAAGTTTGACCAGAGGGTAAAGAAGGAAGAGATATTTGGGCAAGTTCTTTATAAAAAGTTTCAAGTGGGTCAAGTTCATAATTATCAATGTTTTGAGCTAAACCGCTATAAAGTTCAACTTTTACACCATCTTCATTTTTAACATATATTGGAATATTGTATAGTAAATCTCCAATTTGATTATATGAATAGTAATAATCTCCTATTTCTCCGTTTACACCGAGTTTAGTAAGTATTTGATTTTTTATTTCGTCTTCTGATGTTGTAAAATCAGTAGAAGATGCTGTTGAATTTGAATATAATTCTTTACAATTATCAATAGCACATTCACTATTAAGATAAATTATAAAATCACTTAAAATATTTTTATCTATTTCGTCAGATTCGTATAAGAATTCATTACCGGTAAAATATGATAATTGATATGATTTTTCATTAGATGAAAATAGAATAGAAATCATATATTTATCATATTTATTTTCAGGATTTGTCTCATCAAATCCAATACAATCATTTGATGGGAGTTGAGTTATTAATCTTATTTCATCTATCGAAGATATTGACTGATTTAATTTTTTATTTGCATCTTCTAGAATTTTATTATTTAAACTATTAGTTAAAAGCTTTATTTCTTCATCTGTTGTCGGGTCTACTACTATTTGGCCATTGTCATCATAAATTATGTCATTATCATTATTTTCTATTATTTGCTCTGGTGAAAAATTTTCCTGCTTTCCTTGATTTTGATTTTTATAATATGCAATTATATTGTTAATCAAAAATGCAGAACCTACAACTATTACCACTATACTACCTATAGCAATTAATGCCTTTTTAGGTTTAGATAGTTTTAATTTTTTCTTGATTTTTAAGTTTTTTTGGTCCGAAGTTTCACTACCATCTATTAATATAAATTCGTCATTATTATTTGATTTATCTAAATTTGCTGAATTATGTTCTACTATTTTTTCGAACTCAAATTCTTCTATTTTATTTTGATTTAAAAATTGAGACGAATCAATCGTCTCTTGATTTTTTTTAAGTTTTTCTTGTTTATTTGTATTAACCATTTTAACCTACTTTACAAAAACTAACTTTGAAATTATTTTAATTTTATTAATTACTAATATAATACTATTTTTAAGCGTAAAAGTCAATACTAGTTACAGGATAGAATTATTACAATTCAATTTTAATGTCATAATTTGCAAGTTTGTTGTCTGCTTTTTTAAAATATTTTTTATAAGAGTTTTTGCAATAATTTTTATGAGTAGTATTTTCTTCATTTTCTGGTTTAGTAAAATGGTATGGACCATTTACTTTCCATTTTTCAAACATTCCTATATTAATAGCATTTGTTGGGCAAAAGAAAGAACATCTCATACACATAATGCAATTTTTCCCAAACTTAATTTTCCCGTCTTCAATAGTGATATTACCTGTAGGGCAAGTTCTAACACATCTCATACATTTTATACATTTATCATTTATTTTATAATGTTTACTATTGATTTTTCCTGCAATAAATTCAATTCTAAAAATCCATGCTAAAAAACTTCCCATAAAAAATTTACTTAGTTTTACAGGCTTTTTATCTATTATTTCTTGACAATCAATAGGAATAAGCATAGATGCATATTTCCACATTTTATATGCCATATAATCTGAATGTCTGAAAATTATATTATAAGGCATACAGTAATGATATTCATTTGTGAGAATTAAGTTTTTCTTTTTTAATATTTTTTTCAATTTTATAGAAGAAATATTGTTAAGTTTCAAAGGTTCGCCTGAAGTTTTTATAATAAAATAATTTTTTTTGCTTTTACATTTTTGCAATTTTTTTGCAAATTCAAGAACAATTTTAGGCGCATTAAATGCATGGATTGGATAACCAAAACCAATAAAATCATACTCTTCTACATTAATTTTTTTAATATTGTCAATATGTTCTATTCTTTCAAGCTGACATTCAATATTTTGATCTTCAAAATATTTTTGATAATTCTTAGCAACTTTTTCTGTGTTTCCTGTTCCAGAGAAGTAATATATAATTGTTTTCATATTTATCCTTTTTATTTTTTTGTAATAATAGAGTTAAAATTTTCATCAAAGCTATAACAGTTATTTTCATTAGTATCATGACTATCATGCCAAATTTGTGCAAATATTTTGTCATTTTTAGATAATCTATCAAAATCCCATATATTTGATTTATAAATTGGATTAAACCAATGACCAGCTTTTAAAACTGTGTAAACATTTGCTGAAAATATTTCTCCATCTTGAGTTTTCCACTCTAATTTTTGTCTAAGGTTTCCTTGTTCGAACTTTTTAGAAATAAGTTCTCCACCGTGTGCTTTTGCGACATTTTTTAAATCTTTGATAGTTATATCTTCATCACTTTTGTTAATATCATAAAAATAATCTATAAGTTTAATATTTTCGGTGTTCTTTAAATTATTGTAATCAATATTATTTCCTTCTTCATCTTTATTTTCTATAAGTAAAGGAAAATCTTTCCATTTTTTTGGAATATTAAGCCAATTTTCTTTGCTTTTAAAATATGCTGTAATTTTACCTTCATCATTTGATTTTACCCATAAGAAAGGTGAGTTTTCATCTTTTAGTAATCTTTTTATTGCAAACTTTTTAATTAAAGATTTAGGGACAATTTTGCCTGCTTTAAGAATAGGATTATCTTTTTCTAATTGTTTCCAAAATTGACTTATAGTTTGACTTTGATAATTAAAAAGTTCGTTTAATTTATTTCCATCTACAAACCAAACACCATGGAAGTTACGCAAAGCATTAAAGTTTGGATCAAAAAAATCTTTTGCACTTCCGCCTATTATTTTGAAGCCATCATTCAATGTATCATATCCAGTTACGCAATTTTCGATTCCTCCACCAATATTAAAGCATTTGTTCCAAAATTTATTTTTAAGATTTTGTTTTTCATCTTCTTTAATTATATTTGCAATTAGCACACCGCTATCATGTGCTGTTACCCATTCAAGTGGGGCGTTGAAACATGTGTGAAACATAAGTCCATCACTCATGTTATCTGCAAGCATTCTTGAATGCAACATAGCTGTTTGTCTCAAAACAGCCCAATTTTCGATATTGCTTTCTAAAACTCTAAATTCACCGCGTAATTTAGTTGCAGAATAAATGTCATAAGGACTTACTAAAAGAGGGTCTCCTACGCGTCCCCAAATATGTTTTGAATTTCTATTACCGTATAATGCTACGGTAGAGGTATGAATGAATTTTGGTTGATTTTCAGTAATATTTTCTATTGCTGTTACTAAATTATCTACTCCGATTTGATTACATTCAATAGCTTTTAAAGGGGATTTATCAGAATGAGGTGGAATAACTGCACATAAATTTATTACATATTGACAGTCTTTTACTAATTGATTACAAATATCTTCTTGAGCAATATTGCCAAAAATAATTTCTATTCTACTTCTTTCTTTTTTATGTTTTTTAATTAAAGATTTAATTCTTTTATCATCTGGCAAAACCAAAAGTTTAATTTTTTCAATTTTTTTATTTTTTAAAAGTTCTTCTAAGGCACATCTGCCCATATTTCCTGTTGAACCGGTTAATGCTACTATCATTTTTCCTCCATTCAATTTATATTTTAAAATATAATAATTTTATAAAATTTTTTCGATACTATGTTTTTTAACAAGGTATCCTACTTTTGAAATTTTCATCATAGGTAAATCACTTTTTGAATCAGAATAAAAACTTTCTAAAGTCAAATCTGAAAAATTTTGACGAAATCTATTTACTTTTTCTTCTCCCCAGCAATTTTTTCCTTTTATATAACCAGTATGCATGTTCATTTCAGTGCATATAAGAGTTTTTACATGAAGTCTTCTAGCAATTTCTTCTAGAATAAATCTAGGAGAGGCAGAGATGATTACATCGTCTGGTTTTCTTTGTGCTAAATACCATTTTTGAATTTTAGCTATTTTCACATTCCAAAATTCTTTTACTAGATATTGTTTAGAAGGTAAAATTAATAAATAAATTGCAAAACTTTGTTTAATATATTTTCTATTGTAGAATGTAAAAAGCATAAAAAGTAATTGAAATGGTAACATAATAATTAAAAATGGTCTTCGCAACAAACAAAAAAAATAAAAATCTATAAAGCAATCGCCTTTGTAGATAGTTTTGTCAAAGTCATATCCGTTCATAATATTCTCCGATAGCATTATAACATAAATTAATTAATAATAAAAAGCAATAAACAAAATTTACTACTTTTTTAACAAGATATTTTATTCTTATTTATTATTTTAATTTAATATATTGAAATTTTAAAATAAATAAAAAGCATGAAAACTTTTTAATCTTCATGCTTTAATTTTTTATTAAATTTACTTTCGTTTTTCGTTAAAAGGGCTTAAAACTATGCTATTATTTTGTAAGCTTTTTTGAACATCGATAATTCTTTGATTTGAAGAACCTTTAAATCTAAGAGTTATATCTTTTAGTTCTTCTTTAAATTCACCATCGACTAAGATATCTATATATTTTAAAATTTCGTCAGTAAATTCACATCTTGCTCGACTTTCACTAAGTAATTCTTTGTCAAACAAGTATCCTGTATAACACCAAATTGTTTTATTAGGATAACATTCTTTTACTTTTTTTAAGAAGGGTAGTAAAGCCATTTGATTTGCTTTTTCCATTGGTTCACCACCAAGAACGGTTAGACCATTTATATAATCTGGTTCTAGTGATTTGATGATTTTTTCTTGCACTTCTTCTGTAAAAAGATTTCCATAACAGAAGTCCCATGTTTCAGGATTGAAACAATTTTTGCAGTGATGAGTGCAACCGCTTACGAATAAGCTTGTCCTAACGCCTTCTCCATTAGCTATATCAAAATATTTTATATTTCCATAATACATAACTTTACCTTATAAATGTAAAACTCTATCTCTTATTTCTTGTGTTCTTCCTTGATTCCAGAATTGGCTTCCTATATAACCGCAAGTTCTTCTAGCCACATTCATCTTTGTTTGATCACTATTTTTACAATTAGGACATTCCCAAATGAGTTTTCCATCATTATCTTCTACAATTTTAATTTCTCCGTCATATCCACATACTTGACAATAATCACTTTTTGTGTTTAATTCAGCATACATAATGTGGTCATAAATATATTTAATTACTTGTAAAACAGCCTCGATATTATCTTGCATATTAGGAACTTCAACATAACTTATAGCGCCACCAGGTGAAAGAGCTTGAAATTCACTTTCGAGTAATAATTTTGAAAATGCGTCGATAGGTTCTGTAACATGGACATGATAACTATTTGTAATATAATTTTTATCTGTAACACCTGGAATAATACCAAATCTTTTTTGAAGACATTTAGAAAATTTATAAGTTGTGCTTTCAAGTGGTGTTCCATAAATAGAATAATCAATATTTTCTGCTTTTTTCCATTTATTTGTATATTCATTTAATTTTTTCATTACTTCAAGTCCAAATTCTTTGCCTTCAGGTTCGGTCAATTTCTTTCCAGTCATATAATAAACTGTTTCCCAAAGTCCAGCATAACCTAATGAAATAGTAGAATAACCACCATATAATAATTTATCTATTTTTTCACCAGGTTTAAGTCTAGCTAGTGCTCCATGTTGCCATAAAATAGGTGCAACATCGCTAGTAGTTCCTTTAAGTCTTTCGTGGCGGATTCTCAATGCCTGATGACAAAGCTCTGCTCTTTCGTCAAATATTTTCCAAAAATCTTTCATATTTTTGTGTGATGACAAAGCAACATCAACTAGATTAATTGTTACAACGCCTTGGTTAAATCTTCCATAATATTTAGGATTTCCGTTTTCATCAACATAAGGAGTTAAGAAAGATCTACATCCCATACAAGTATAACAATGTCCATTACCTAATTTATCAATTTTAAGTTCCAACATTTTTTTCTCACTAATATAGTCTGGAACTAATCTTTTTGCAGTGCATTTTGCAGCAAGTTTTGTAAGGTAATAGTACTTACTTTCAGGGTGAATATTGCTTTCTTCAAGAACATAAATAATTTTAGGGAAAGCAGGGGTGATAGAAACTCCTTTTTCGTTTTTCACACCTTCATATCTTTGTTTGAGAGTTTCCTCGATAATTAATGCAAGGTCTTCTCTCTCTCTTTCATTTTTTGCTTCTCCAAGATATAAGAATTCAGTTACAAAAGGTGCTTGTCCATTGGTTGTCATAAGTGTAATAACTTGATATTGAATAGTTTGGACACCTTTATTAATCTCAGCGCGCACTCTTTCTTCGGTGATTTTATCAACTATTTTTACATCTACTTCATCACAAACTTGCATAAGTTCGCTCATAACAACTTTTCTAATTTTTTGTCTAGATATGTCAACAAATGGAGCAAGATGAGCAAGGCTTATACTTTGTCCACCATATTGACTTGAAGCTACTTGAGCAACAATTTGTGTCGCAATGTTACAAGCTGTTGAGAAAGAGTGTGGTTTTTCAATCATAGTTCCAGAAATAACTGTTCCGTTTTGTAACATATCTTCTAAATTTACTAAATCGCAGTTATGCATTCTTTGTGCAAAATAATCTGCATCATGAAAATGTATTAAACCTTCACTGTGAGCGTTCCAAATATTTTCTGGAAGAAGAAATCTTTTTGTAAGGTCTTTACTTACTTCGCCTGCCATATAATCACGCTGAACACTATTAATAGTAGGGTTCTTGTTTGAATTCTCTTGTTTAATTTCTTCATTTTGACAGTCTATTAAGGCAAATATTTGTTTATCTGTAGTGTTTACTTGTCTTGCAAGTTGTCTTATATATCTATAGGTAATATAACTCTTTGCTACATCATAAGTTCCTTGTTTCATAATAGCTTTTTCTACAAAATCTTGAACTTCTTCAACACCAACAGCTCTTCCCATTTGATTACATTCTTCAGTTACATCAGCAACAATTTTATCTATTTGTTGTAATGATAATCTTTTTGAAATGTCATCTATTGAGTTATTAGCCTTAGTTATAGCGTTTTTTATTTTTTCGCTATCAAATAAAACTTCTTGCCCATTTCGTTTAATAATTTTCATTTTTTCCTCCTGTAAATTTAAAAGTCTTTAAAATTTATTTTTATTAAAATTTTATAAAAAATTGACTTTTCAAAGGCATTATACTACAATTTTTATATAAATAGTGTTGTTTTTACAACAAAATGGAGAAAAAATGGAAAATTTTTCACTGATAGCAAAAACTGAATTTTTTAAAAATATTGATGAAAAAGATGTGCAAGCAATGTGCCATTGTTTTAACATAAGGTTTAGAAATTATAACAAAAATAACATAATAATCGGACAAGGAACGCCTTTAGAAGATGTATTTTTGATATTAAAAGGTAGTGCAATGGTAGGTAATTTTGATAGTCAAGGCGAGTCTTCTGTATTAATGAAATTGAAAGCAGGAGATGAGTATGGCTTAGTTCAAGCTTGTAGTGGAAAGGAAATTTATTTGAATAATGTTATAGCATGTGAAAATACACTTGTGATGATTATTTCTAAATATAGACTTTTAAATCCATGTCAAAATAGATGTCCAAGACACTTGCAAATAATGAAAAATATTTTAAAAATAGTTGCTAGAAATAGTGATTTGCTTTTAGATAAAATTTCACATTTACAAAAGAAAAAAATTAGAGATAAAGTTTTATCATATTTAAAATTACAAAGTAAAAAACAAGCTTCTTCTTATTTTGATATTCCTTTTAATAAAACAGAACTTGCAGAGTATCTTTCAGTTGATAGAAGTGCTTTATCTAGTGAGCTTAATAAGTTAAAAGCAGAAGGAATTATTGATTTTGATAAAAAAAGATATCATATAAAAAAAGATGAAATAGATTTATAGTTAAATTTTGATATCTAAATATTAATGAGTAAATTATTATTTTAGATTAAATCAAATAGTAGCAAACATAAAAAAATAAGATTTATGTCGAAAAAGTATTGTAAATTATAAATTTATATGTTATATTTAAATTATAGAAAGGGGAGTTCTTATGGCAAATAAGCATGAATTTCAAAATAATTTAATTATAAGAGAAAGTATTTTCTTATTTATAGTCAGACATCCCGGTGAAAAAAGTTTTGTTATTAATAAATTATTAAAAAGTGGTATTACAAATTCCAAAGATAAAATTGAAAGTTCTATTAAAGAACTTGTTAAATCACGAAGAATTTTGGAAAAAAATGGCAATTACAAATGTAATCCAGATTGTATAATTCAAGAAAAATGTTTATCTGATGATAAAGGTTTATATTTCGTAGATGATAATGGTAGTAAAAATTATTTAGAAAACGCTCAAAGTTTTGTTGTGAAAGATGGCACACAAGCTAAAATAACTTATTATTTAAAAAATGATAAAAATAAGCAAAATAAAGCTTTCTTTTTGGTTGATGTAGAAGAAACTTCACAAAAAGATAAACAAAACAATGATAATATTGTTTATGGTAGGGTTATGAAAACTAGCCATGATAAGCTTGTATTTTTTGCTGATGATAAAAGATTTAAAAAGCCTATCATAATTATGAATGATGATACAACATTAGCAAGTTTTCAAGATAAAATTTGTGTAATGAAAATTAATGAATATCAAGATATAAATCAAACTTTAAGTGGTTATATTGTTGAAGTAAAAGGTGACGCTGGAAATCCTATTATTGAATATGAAGTAATCAGTGAAAATCATGGTGCCACTATGAGTTGGTCAGATGATAAATTCAAACATGAAATTGAGAATGCTCCTAAAGAAGTAGATTTAAAAAATTATCAATTGTTTAGCGAAGAAAATTATGAAGAAAACAAGTCAAAACAAAATGCCATTGTAGATTTAAGACATTTAAAATTTACAACTGTAGACCCTGTAAATTGCAAAGATATGGACGATGCAATATATTCAACTTTTGATAAAGATGGGAATTTAGTTGTTTATACTGCAGTAGCTGATGTTTCAAAATATATAGATATAAAAAGTGAAATTGGAAAACAATATTTAAAGGGATGTTTTACAACTTATGCTCCAAATCGTGCTTATAATATCTTACCACCTGAATATTCTACAAATATATGTTCATTAAATCCTAATGTTGATAGATTGGCTTTGGTTGTTAAAAGCACTATAAATCCTGAAACAGGGGTTAGAATTACCGATAAAATAATGGAAGCTGTTATTCAAAGTAAAGGCAAATATTCTTACGAACAAGCACAAAATATATGTGATAATAACGATGTTTCTATTACAGAATTATATAAAAAAATTAATAATGGTGAAACATTAACTAATGATGAGCAAATCATAATGAATAAAAAAGCTGAACAAATTATAACAAAAGCTTTTAAAAGACGTAATAATTTACAATTTAACTCAAAAGATGAATATAGAGTGATTTTAAATGAAGACATGTCTGATATTATTGATATTGTTCCAGAAGATAATTGTGCCTATCATAAAGTTATAGAAAAATTCATGATTACAGCAAACGAAGCTTTAGCTGAATATGCATTAAAGAATAATATTCCTAATGTATATAGAGTTCATAGTAGTCCATTAGAAAGTAAAACAGATAAAGCTTATGAATTTTTTAAATATATCGGAGTGAATTTTAATGGAGATTTATCCAATACAGGAATAAAAAAGATATTAAATTCTGTAAAAGGAACAAATAAAGAAAAAATAGTAAATAACTTTTTAATTAGATTGCAAAATAAGGCAAAATATTCAATTGTTCCTGACCCTGAATCTAAAGACAATTTTATTTACAAAAATAATAAATATGGAGATTTTTTATCAGGTGATAATGTAAGCCATTTTGGACTTCAAAGTAAAGCATATTCACATTCCACATCTCCAATAAGAAGAGTTCCTGATTACATAACACATAATAATATTTTATCTTTTATCCATGGTGACAATAAAGAAATTTCTGGTGAAAGTCTTAACAATATTATAGAGTGGGCAAATTACATGGAAAAAGAAAATAGAGCAGCTGAAAAAGAATTTAATAAAGTCAATAGCATAATATATTGTTCACATCATATTGGTGATGTGATGAAAGGAAGAATTTGTGCTTTTAAACGCAAATCTAAAAATCATAATGACAATTTAACTGAAATTATGGTGATAGTTGAAAATGAGGATAAAGGAATTGAGATAGAGATTCCTTTGATTGAAATTTTGGCTTCTCAAGGAAAAGATGCGAAGAAATGCTCTTTATCAAAATTTGGTTCTGCAGTTATAGACAGTTATAGCGGAACACCAATACTAACACTATGTGGTGAAATTGATTTTAAAATTACTTCTGCCAATAGAATAACAAAAGAAATTGTAGCAACTACTGATATTTATTTAGAAAATGATAATTTTAACTTTTCTAGCAAAAAGTTATCAGTAAAAAATAACAACGATAAAAATAATTTTGATGATAATGTTCCATACAAAGATTAAAAAAAAGCGCTTTTAAGCGCTTTTTCTTTTTTTAGAATTTTTGACTTGTATTAGAAATATTTTCTAAATATTCATTAAAATCAGTAGATTGATTTGAAAATAAGCTGTTTTCATTAATTATTGCTACTTTATCTAAGCTTTTAGTACTTTCAAATTTTTTAAATTTGCCTGTAGTATAATGAATAAAGCAAGGATTATTACTATCAAGTCTATAATAAATATTACCTTCGCTAGTATTTAAAATCTTATAATATTCTCTATTATCATTTGATTTTATAATTGGCTGAGTAGTAAATTTATTTTCGTTGTTAAATTTTCTATAATTTTTATAGTTAGGGTAGTGATCTAGATTTGCTTTGTTGTAAATTTCATATTTTTTCAAATAATCTCCAGTATAATCTTTTTCAATATAATATTTAAAGTCTTTAAAGAAAGCTAAATTAATTCCTGGACAAATGTTATATTCATATTGAGAAACTTTGGTTTTAATAAATTTTTCTGCATTTTCAGTAATGTTCTCACCAAAAATTTCTTTAGTTTTTGAAACTACCGCATTTTTATAAATGCCTGTTAAATTCCAAAATGTCATTAATAATTTATCTAAATCATAATTTGTAGACATTTTAGGTTGTGATAGTATTCCTGCTTCTACTAACAATTCTTTAGCTTTATCACTATTTATTATTTTCATATTAACAAGTTCATTAGATAATAATTTAATATTTGAAATTAATATTTCACTATCATTTTTTAAATTTTTATTATAATCATTAATGAGTTTATAATATTGTTCAATATAGCTTTGAACATATTTTTCATATTGATTATCTTTTTTATTAAATTTATAACCTGTTAAACCTTTAATTTTGCCTTGAGTGGCAATAATTTCTTGAAGTTGATTTTTATAAAAGTTTGTTTTTTCATCCAATTTGAATAATTGGTTACAAATATGATTTATATTATTAAAATTCATATTGTGTCCTGATAATTCAAGTGCTTTTATAAAAGGATATATATTTTTAAATGAAGGATATTTTGGATAATTATCTTTACTAAATTGAAAATTTAATATGAAAGATTTAAAATCTATTTCTTTTGTATTATTTTGTTCTTTTGTTTCAACATTATTTTCATTATCATTCATTTTGTTTTGTGTTTTAGTTTTTTTCTTTTTACCTGTTAATTTTTCTTCCTTATATCTAGCAATAATATCTTCAACTTGTTTTTTTGTTTTTCCATCAATTATAAAGTTTTCAATTTCTTGGTCCACATTTTCGCTAGTAGGAAGTTCTGTTTGTGCTTTAAAAATAATTCTTTCTCTAAGAGGGTTAGGAGCATGTTTTTCTGTTTTCTTATTAGATACAGTTCTTCTTTCGTGATTTCCTTCTGTTATCATTGATGCATGTTCAACAACAAATTTTCTAAAATCTTTATTTCCATTGTTTTCTTCTTGACTTAATCTAAGCATAAGATATTCAACAAATTTTGGTTCTTTAGAAAGTAGAGATAAATTTCTAGAAAAATTTACAGCATTTTCATTTCCTAAAAATCTTTGATAAGTTGCCATATTCTTAGTTAAATTTTCAAGATTTATATTTTGAATTGTGACCATTTTATCAAAACTATATGCCATTTTAGATGCTATTTCTTCAGCTTCTTGTTGAGTTTTTTCTTCTTTTGGTTTTGGCATAATAGTAAGAAGAGCTTTTTTATATACTTCTTTAAAACTATCAAGTTTTTTTATACTTATTGTAAGAATAGCAGGACTTAGCGCTACTAAAGATAATAAATCACTTTTTTTATAACCTTGGTCACTTGCAAGTGTTGTCAAATATTTGATGTTGGATGATAATCTAGCTGGCTTTAAAGTTAAAAGACTTTTGTTACTTTTAATAAGCGCTTTAGGGTCAAAGTAATAACGAGAATTTTGTTTATCATAAGAAAGTTGATTTAATATAGAAAGCACATTTTGAATATTTTCTTCACTTAACTTGCAAGCAACATATGCACATTCATTTATAACTTGACTCATTTCATTTTCGTTAAATAAAGGTGAATAAGTTTGTGTTACAGGGTCGAAATATTCTTTTTTACATAGAGCATATATAGACTTAGTAAATTTTTGCACGCTAGCACTTCTTATATTTGATTTAATTGCAAATTTATATGGGTTAATATTATAAGATTTTGCAATTCTTAAAACCTGAGCAAATTCTTTATTAATAAGGCTATTTTCAAATTGATAAACAGAAAGACAATTTTCAATAATCTTTTTTCCTAATCTATTTTTTTCATCTTTTTCTAAGTTTGATTGACCGATATATTCGTAAACAATTTCTGCTAAACGATTGATAAGTCTTATGTCGTTATTTTGTAAAATATTTTGAATAGTTTTTTCAACATCATTTTCAGAAAAATAAAATTCTTCTCTAAAAACTTTAATTATATTATCGAGCTTTATTTGAGTATCTTTATCCATATTAACTCCTTTAATATTTCATATTTATTTTACTATATAAATAGAAAAAAGTAAAGACCAAAATTGAATTTAAATTCCGATTTAACTAAATTATAAATATAAAGTTTTAACTATTTATAAAATAATTAAAGATATTTGACAAAATTTTTAAGATTTATTAAAATCAAATCATGAATAAATTATATTTTTATTATGGTGCTATGGGAAGCAGTAAAACTGCTCAAGCTTTGATGTGTAAATTTAATTACGAACAGAAAGGGTTTAATGTGTTTTTATTTAAACCTATTGTTGATAACAGAACAGTAACAAATGGAAAAAGTGTTGTTGGAAGCAGAATAGGCTTACAAAGTCCTTGTTATGAATTTGATACATTTGATAATTTTTTTGATATATGTGAAAAATATAATATTATAGAAAACGCTAAAAATAATGTTATAATTATTGATGAATGTCAGTTTTTGACCGCTAAACAAGTTGATGAATTAAAGCTTATTTCTTTTAATATGCCAATTTTATGTTATGGGTTACTTACAAATTTCAAAACACAACTATTTGAAGGTAGTAAAAGACTTGTGGAAATTGCTGATAAATTAAGTGAAATAAAAAGTGTTTGCGCTTGTGGAAGAAAAGCAACTGTAAATGCTAGGATTATCGATGGAAAAGTTTGCACTGATGGAAATGAAGTTAATATTGGTGGAGATGAGAGTTACCAAAGTATGTGTTATCATTGTTACTATAAAAAAGTTAAAAATCAAAGTTTAGGGAAAAATAAAAATAATTTAGATTTTATTGAATAAATTAAAGTTTAATTTTACTAAATTAAAATAATTTACTTTTAAAATTATATAGAATGATTTGTAACTAATTGATAAATAAATTAAAGATAAATAAATATAATATTAATAAAAAGAATAAAGGGAACAAAAATGAAAGATAGATATACAAATAAAAAATATATAGACAAATTAAATAAATATTTTAACGCAACAAATTATTTAACAGTTGCTCAATTATATTTGCAAGATAATCCGTTATTAAAAAGAGAACTAGAGAAGAAAGATATAAAAAATAAAATAGTAGGGCATTGGGGAACTTGTGCAGGTCAAAATTTTGTTTATGCTCATTTAAATAGAGTTATAAATAAATATAATCTTGATATGTTATTAATTTCAGGACCTGGACATGGTGGAAATTTCTTTTTATCTAACAGTTATCTTGAAGGAAGATATAGTGAAATTTATCCAGAAATTAATCAAGATGAAAAAGGTTTGAGAAAGTTCTGTAAACAATTTTCATTTCCAGGCGGTGTTTCTTCTCATGTTGCGCCAGAAACTCCGGGTTCAATTCACGAAGGTGGCGAACTTGGTTATAGCCTTTTACATGGTTTTGGTGCTGTATTTGATAATCCTAACCTAATTGCAACTGTAATAGTTGGAGATGGAGAAGCTGAAACAGGTCCACTCGCTACATCTTGGAATTCTATTAAATTTTTAAATGCTAAAAAAGATGGCGCAGTTTTACCAGTTTTGCATCTTAATGGTTATAAAATAAGCAACCCTACAATATACTCAAGAATGTTAAATAAAGAATTAAAAAGCATATTTGAGGGATTTGGTTGGAAACCATACTTTGTAGAAGGTGATAAAGAAATTCCTATGCATTATAAAATGTCAAGGGTTATGGATAAATGCATTAACCAAATTAAAAAAATACAAAGATTGGCAAAGTCTGATGAATCTGTTATCAATAAAAAATGGCCAATGATTATTTTAAGAACTCCAAAAGGTTGGACAGGACCTAAAATTGTTGATGGAAAACAAATAGAAGGAAGTTTTAGAGCTCATCAAGTTCCTATTAGCATGGAAAAAGATGAACATTTATCTCTTTTAAATGAATGGTTAAGAAGTTATAAACCAGAAGAATTGTTTGATAATTATAAACTAAAAAAAGAAATATCTGATATATTACCTAAAGGAAATAAAAGAATTAGCGCAAGTCCTTATACTAATGGTGGAAATCTTCTAAAAGAAATAAAACTTCCTAAAATTAAAGAATATGAATTTAAAATTAATGAAATGGGACAACAAAAAGCTCAAGATATGATTGTTTTAAGTTCATATTTAAGAGATGTTTTTGAATTAAATAAAGACAATTTTAGAATATTTTGTCCAGATGAAGCAATGTCAAATAGACTTTATCATATTTTCGATACTCAAAAAAGAGATTTTAATGCACCAATTATTCCTAGTGATGAAAATCTTTCTCAAAACGGTAGAATAATGGATAGCTATTTAAGTGAACATGCTTGTGAAGGTTGGCTTGAAGGGTATTTGTTAACAGGCCGTCATGGTATCTTTGTAAGTTATGAAGCTTTTGCAAGAGTTGTTGATTCTATGGTTTCACAACATGCAAAATGGCTTAAAGTATGTAAAAGTCTAAAATGGAGAAAACCTATTTCATCTTTAAATATTTTATTAACTAGTAATGTTTGGCAACAAGATCATAATGGTTATACACATCAAGAACCTGGCTTCATGGACTTTTTAGCTAATAAGAAAAGTGATATAGTTTCTATTTATCTTCCACCTGATGCTAATAGTTTACTTGCAATAACAAATAAATGTCTAAAGTCAAAGAATAAAATTAATGTTATTATTGCTTCAAAACATCCTTCATTGCAGTGGTTGTCTTTAAAAGAAGCTGAAGATAATTTAGAAAATGGAGTTAAGGTTTGGGAGAAAATAAGCTATAACAATTATAAAAAACCAGATGTAGTAATTGCAAGTGCTGGTGATAATGCTACATTAGAGGCGATAGCATGTGTTTCATTAATTAAAGAATATTTGCCTTCTATTAATGTTAGATTTGTAAATGTAATTGATCTTATGAAATTGGAAAGAGGTGGAGCTAATTCTCTTACAGATGAAGAATTTGATGATATATTTACAAAAGATAAACCTGTAATTTTTAATTTTCATGGATATACTAGATTTATATATGGCTTAATTGCTAAAAGAAATAATAAAAATTTTTCAGTTCATGGTTATAAAGAAGAGGGGACTATTACTACAGCGTTTGATATAAGAGTGCAAAACGAAATTGATAGGTATCATCTTCTATTAGATGTAATTGATAAACTTGGTTTAAAAGATAAAAATAACGATTTGATCAAACAAATTAATAAAAAATTGCAAAATCATAAAAAATTTATTTACGAAAATGGAGTAGATTTACCTGATATAGCAAATTGGACTTGGAAAAAATAATTATTATTTATTAAATAAAACACAACAAAAATTTTGTTGTGTTTTTTAAATAAAAATTTAAATTATTTATAAATTAGAACCTACAATATAGCCACTAGTCCAAGCCCATTGTAAATTGTAACCACCGCATTTTCCATCAACATTACAAATTTCACCACAAAAATATAAATTTTTTATAGCTTTATACTCTAAATTACTACTTAAATTTTTTAAGCAAATTCCACCTGAAAAAACTTGATTATTATCATAATTATCAATAACATGGAAAGTTAAATTTTTAATTAAAAAAGCTATATTTTTTAATGTGCTATCATTTAAAGTTTTACAAGATTTTGTTTCGTCTAATGATAATTTATTTAGTATATAATATCCGATTTGACGATTAAATAATCCATCAAAAAAATGATTAATATCAATATTTAGTTTAGAAGCTCTATTTTTTAAGTATTCATAAAGTTCATTTTTATTTAAATTTGGCATTAAATCTATAGAAATTTCTCCTTCAAATTTGTTGTTTCTTGCAAACAAAGTAGAAAGATTAAATATACACATACCACTTAATCCATGTTCTTTAAATAAAACTTCTCCAACTTCATAATCTGTATTGCCATTTGAATCTTTTGCGTATACTTTTACATTATCTATTCTAATATTTTGTAAATTTTTCAAATTTTCTTTTGTTTTAAGAGCACATAATGAAGGGGAGAAAGTGTCATATTGAACATTAAAATTATTTAGCAAGTTGATATTGTTTCCACCCAAAGCGAAAATAAGTTTTTTGCATTTAAAATAATCTTTATTAGTTGTAATGCAAAAAAAATCATTTTCATATTTTATTTCAGTAATTTCGTTTTCAAGATAGCACGGAATTTCAAGTCTACAAAATTCATTTTCAATTACTTCAACAACACTTTTTGCACTATTAGAAATTGGATATATCCATCCATTTTGATTAATAACTTCAAGTCCTATTGAATTAAAAAATTTTAAAGTATTTTCGTAAGAAAAAATTGAAAGAAAATTTGTTATATCAGTATTATAGACATTTTTATTTTCATAAAAAGTATTAGTTAAATTACATCTTCCATTGCCCGTAACTAAGATTTTTTTTGCAATTTTTGAATTTTTGTCAATTACAGCTATATCTATATTTCTTCTTTTTGCTTGTATTGCACAAATAGAACCACTTGCTCCAGCACCAAGAATTATTGTTTCGAAAATTTTCATAATATTCCTTATTTAAATATAAATTTTAAATTAAATAAAATTAGTTTATTTAAAATAAACTAATTTTAAGTTTTCGTAGTTATTAAAGTAGAAATTATTTAGTTTAATAACTCATTATAGAATTATTTAGATTCATCGTTGTTTTCGCTTTCTTTGTTAGAATTATTTAAATTGTTTTCAGAAATAACTTCGATTTCATCATTAGGGTTTTGAATGTTCTCTGATATAGCAGTATTATTACTATTTAAAGATTTCGCAAATTCAATAATAATTAAAACACAACCAGCAATAAGAACGAGCATAAAAATTAATGATAAAACATTAAAAGTAGAAGTTAGACCTATTAAAATCATTAAAATTGATATGATATCAATAACAAAACTAGCAATAATTATCCCTCTTTTCTTATTAAATTTTGCTGTTGGTAATGATAACCTAGTAAAACTTATAGATGAAACTATTGTTCCTGCTAGTGCAAGTAAAAAAATTAAAATGTAAATAGCCATAGCAAGAGCAAAAACGCTACTATTTTTTACAGAATCTTCAGTAGCAACACTTGCAAGAGCAAAAATAGATATAATACATAATATAGCTAAAATTGCGTAGCTTACAACATTTAAAATTAAACCTATAAGTAATAAAGTTCTTTTGTTTTGTTTTTCCATAAATCCTCCTTTTAGATAAATTATACAAAAACTGTTATTTAAAGTCAAGCATAAAAGAAAATATAAAACTTTTACATAATTTAAAAATTAATGAAAAAGCTAGTCAGATTTATAAAATAAACTAATTAAAAAGTTGACAAATATTCAAAACTATTATATAATAAGTTTGTTTGTTTAAAAAAGAAACAATTTGGACTGCTAGCTCAGTTGGTAGAGCATTCGACTCTTAA
>CASEOW010000045.1 GCA_949289785.1 uncultured Bacillota bacterium
AGGTTCGGTCGGATTTCCCATTCTCGCACTCAACGTCACCGTTTAAGCAGTTTCCTTTTAAGCAAGACATAACACCGAATCGCCACTCAGAACACACTATAATCCTTATAATGCTTACATAAAATGTAACAGTCTAGAAGTTTTCCTTAACATCTTTATATATTATTCTCCTGTTTTGCAAATATAGTTTCATAAGCAGGCACGTTTTTTATTGGCCGATAAAATTAGTGCGTTGAAACTTAATCCCCTTATATTCACTCAAGGCAGGCTACACTGCACACGACTTTTACCGCATTGCAGGTTCTTCTCAGGGAGTGAAACTCACCCATCTGAGTCTCCACGAAAATTGGGTCGTATACTATATGCCGTTATAGTGCGCCCAAAATTCTTAACTTCCAGCATAAGCCCCAGTTTGGGCAACCAAAGCCAACACCAGAAACTTCACAGATATGCCCACCGATGCCATTATTTTCATCTTCCTAATATACAAAGAATGACTAGAATACTGCACCTTCATTTATAATATTATATCATACTTTTGTAAAAAATGCAATAGATTATATTTTTTTATTGTTTATAAGTGCAAAATCACAAAGTTACACCTAAATTATTCATAATTAATTTATTTAAAATAAAATTTTATGTAAAAATTTAATAATTGATAAAAAACTAATATCATTTTATAAAATTTAACAATAAATAATTTTTGACATTTCGTTTTTAAATTTATATACTTTAACTATGAAGTCAAAAGGTATTGTAATTTTAATAACTATTCTATTGTTAATGTCAATTGCTATTTTTGTGCTATTCTTAATTCCAAAAGAAAAAACGCAACAAACTTCTTTTGGTGTTTGGTGGTGGAACAATAGACTTGACAATTCTTATCTTGATTTTGCAAGTGATAATGATATAAATGAAATTTATTATTACACTTCTTCATTTGATGATAAAACAAATAATTTTATAAAACTAGCAAATTCAAAAAATATAAAAGTCTTTTTACTTACAGGCGAATATCAATGGATTGAAAATTTCACAGATTTAGAAAACACAATAAATAAATATATTGAATATCAAAATAATTATCCTAATAAATTTGCTGGTATACATTTTGATATAGAACCACACCAATTTCCAGATTTTGAAGAAAACAAATTAACCCGTCTTACGCAATTTGTTGAAATGACTGCAAAAGTTAAAAAATTGTATCCTAATATTTGGATAGAATACGATATTCCTGTATGGATGCATGACAAAGTTACATATCAAAATATTACAAAAAAAACATATGAATTTATAATAGATAATTCTAATAAAGTAACTTTAATGAGTTATAGAGATTCATGTGAAGAAATTTATAAATCTGCAAAAGACGAAATAGAATATGCAGTTGAAAATAATAAAATATTAAATTTAAGTGTCGAAACTAGCCAAAATGATGAAAGTTTTATAACTTTTTACGAAGAAGGAAAAACTTATATGTATAATGAATTAAATAAATTAAAAAAAATTATACCTTCAAACTTCGGTATTGCAATCCATCATATATACACTTGGTATAATTTAAAACAATGAAATTAATTAAAATAAAATAAAATATTTATTTAAAAAAAAATATATTATTCTTATTTTAGAAAACTTTTAAATTAAAAAATAAAAAAAATCCTATAAACAAATAGGATTTTTTTATTTAAATTCAATTTAAAAAATTAATATTTACTAATCTATAAAACTAAAACTTATTTTTTATCTTCTTCTTTTTGTTCTATTGTTTCAATGTTATTTTGATTTTCTTCTTCTTTTTTTCTTTCAAAATAGTTTTTATATCCAACTTTTTGATTATCTCCTTCGTCCCATTTTTTTCCACCTGTTGCCAATATAGTAATTAAAAATCCAACAGAAACTACTAACGCGATTATAGGCAAAACAAGACTGTCAGGAATGGTTATAGCAGATATTAAACATAAAAAAGCACAAATAATTAACCCCACACCAAACCAAATTTTCAATTTTTTAATTGTAGTAATATTTTTTTGAAAAATACCATTTATCATTAAAATAATTCCAATACCACCACAAATTACTACTCCAGCCCACGCAAGAGAAAAAGCTCCAAATTGTTCTGGGATAGTTAAAGATAAAATCCAAAATACGACAGCAATAATAACTATCAACGAGCCACTTACTTTATATAAAAAATTTTTACTCATAATTTTCTCCTCCAATTATAATAACATAAAGATATCTATATCACAATTATTTTAAACAATCTTTTAAGTTAATAATGAAATTAAAACAAACCCACCAATTAACAAAAGAATAATTAAAACGGTGAAACTAACTTTTAATGCAGAAATAGGTGTTTTTCCAGCAATTCTACCATTTTCCCCATTAACATAAAAATTATATAATTTTTTATTATATCTATAGTGTCCAACATATATAGGTACTAAAATTAGTTTAAATTTTTCGCTTGAATATCTAGTATTGATATTTAAAAATAATTTAACATCATAATCATACCTTTTAAGTATGTAATTCTCAATTCTTGCACTCATTATGCTTTTGCATTCATTCCAACATTCTTCACCAGACTTATTATATGTTGTTGCACCAAAACCTCGCAAAAATTCTTCTTTATATGTTTTAGCTTGATTTGTTGAAAATGGTTCTATAGATTTAATAATGTAAGAAGGAATTGTTGAAGAGGCTTGAACTAAAACATCATCAAAATTAACATCTTGCATACCTTTAATATTAAAATATCGTATTTCTACATCTGTATATATTTTTCCATTCATTCTTTTGGTAACAGTATATTTCTTTCCAAGCTTACCAACATAACTATTATATGTAAAAGCGTCAAATGTAAAAACAGGATTATAAATACCATAAATTTTTTCTGGTTTAGCACTTTTTTTAAAAGATTTTGGGGCATATAATTTCTTTTTAACCCACTTATTAGCAATTTCTGCAGTTTTAAATTTATCAAACTTAAATGGTATAACACCATGTGGTTTTATTCCTGGCAAATTATCTACTTTCACAATATTTCTTGTTCCACAAAAAGCACAAACATGAGAAACTTCTTGATTTTCTATAATTTGCTTTGCACCGCAACTTGAACATTGATAAACTTCAACATTATCCCAAACTTTACCATTTTTTAAGAGTTCTGATAAAAGATTTTCTTCTACTTTTTTATTATCTTTTGGAAGTTCAAAAAAACTTCCACAATATAAACATTGCATTAGTTGTTTTTCTGGATTAAATACAGCATCTCCACCACAATTTGGGCATTTATAGGTTTCTATTTCAACACTATCGTCTTTATACAATAATTCTTCTTTGTCAGTCATTAATTTCTCTCTTTAATTTAATTTTTCCCCACATTCTGAGCAAAACTTAGCATTTGGTTTAATTTTAGCTCCACAGTTAGGACAAACATTATTTATTTTAGTTCCACATTCTGAGCAAAACTTAGCATTAGCTGATAAAATTGCATTACAATTTGGACAAACTTTATTATTATGTTGATTATTTGAATTTTTTGAATTGTTAAGATTGTTCATTTGTTGCATATTTTGAGCAAAAATATTACCAAGTCCCATGCCCATACCAAGTCCCATACCAGCGCCCATTGTTCCACCTGCACTACCAGGATTTTTTGCAGCTTCTTTCATAGCTTCAAGAGTTTCCACTTGAGTATAAATATCAATATTTCCCCTAAGCATACCAAGACTTGTATTTTTATCTAAAGCTTTTTCAAGTTCTTCTGGTAATGAGAAATTCTCAAAAACAAAGTTAGTTAAATTAAGTCCTATCTCTTTAAATTCACTGGCAAGTTTATTCTCTACTACTTTTGCGAGTTCTTGCAAGTTTCCAGCCATATCAAGAATTGAAATTTTACTTTCTCCAATAGCATCGCTTATTCCACTTACAACCATACTTCTTAAATAATCAGTAATTTGAGTAGTTTCAAATTTAGATAAAGTCCCGCTTAAATTTTGCATAAAGATATATGCATCATCTACTTTAAAGGAATAATTTCCAAATCCTCTTATACGGATTGCACCATAATCTTTATCCCTTATTAAAATTGGATTAACAGTTCCCCACTTTTGATTTGTAAATTGTCTAGTATTAACAAAATAAATATCAGATTTAAAAGGTGTTTCAAAACCATATTTCCAAGACATAAGTTTTGTCAAAATAGGCATATTATCTGTATCTAACTTATAAAATCCCGGCAAAAAAACATCTGCAAGTTTACCTTTATTAACAAAGATAGCAACTTGACTTTCTCTAACAGTCAAAGCAGAACCTTTATTTACTTGATCTTTATTGATCGGATATTTCCAAACAATAAGATTACTTGATGTATCAGTCCATTCAATATTTTTTAATAAAGCCATATATAATTCTCCTTAATATGATTTTAACATTTATAAAAATTAAAATCAACAAAAATTTAAAAATCTTTATATTAAAACAATAAATTTTAATCTTATAATTTTTATTTATTCAAATAAAAAAAATTAGTTAAAATTTATCAATTAAAATAAATTTTAATCAATTTTTACTTAATTATTTAAGATTTACATTTATTTTTCAATTTGATTTATTATCAATTTATGAAGAGCACGCGTTTTAGCAACATAAAAGCGTTTAAAATCCAGTTCATTTTCTTTAAAACTATTAAAATCATAAATAATAACAAAATCAAATTCTAATCCTTTTGAAGCTTCAATGGTTAATAAACAAACAGAATTATTATCAAACTCGGCATCATTTTCATTATATACAGAAACATTATCCTTTAAAACATCATAAGCCTTTTCTAACTCTAATTGATCTTTACAAATCACTGCACAAGAAACAAAATTGGATTTTTTAAATTCTACAATTTCATCTTCTATTGCATTTTTGATATCTTTTGTTAGTCTAATTTGAACAGGGTCACCATGTCTTAATACATTTTCAGCACTATGAAGTCCAAGAGCACTCAATAATTTATTTGCCTCTTCTGTAATTTCTATTGTAGTTCTATAACTTTTATTTAACTCTAGATAACTCAAATTATCAAAAAGTGGTATTATTTCTTGCCAGCTTTTTATAGATTGATAACTATAAATACCTTGTGCTAAATCTCCAAAAATTGAAAAATTAGCGTTTTTAAAAATATCTCTTAATGATTTGAATGTTAAATATGAAAAATCTTGTGCTTCATCAATCATAACTTGTCTTATTTCTTCAAAACCTAATGAAGAATAAATTTTAGTTGCAATATAAAGAATAGCTCCTATGTCATCATAAGTAATAATATTTTGTTTTAAATTTTTCAAAGTTTCTCTTTTTAGTATTTTTACATCTTTAAAATCAGTATATTTTTCTATTTCATTAATAAATTTTTTATAAATTTCTAATAATGTTTTCTTTTTATAAAATTTATAAACTAAACTTTTAATACCTTTTTCCAGTGTTCTTTCAATTGAAATTTTATCTTTAAAAGTTAATAAATTTTGATTTGAAAGATTTTTTAAATATTTATCTATTTCGTCATTATTTTTAACATATCTATCTAAATTATCAGCCCAAACTTTAGCTTGATCTTCTATATTATTTCTCTTGCTCTGAATATATCTACTAAAAACAAATTCTTTATCTAATATTTTTATATTTAATAAATTAAAATCTTTATAAAACATTTCTTTTTCATAAAACTTACAAAACTTATCAATCACATTTTGAAATTCATTACTACCTTTAAAAGTAAGGTAATCACTATTAATATTTTCTTTACAAAGATATTCAAACTGTTCATGTTTTTTTAGAAGTTTGCATTTATTTTCTAAGATAAGACTTAAAATATCATCCATACTTAAACTATTTACTTGGTCAGCATCTAATTCTTCTAACAGAGCGGATATATAACTTTTAAAAATAGAGTTTGGTGATATAACCATATAACAATCGGGCTTAATTTGTGTTTTGTTGTTATAAATTAAATAAGAAAGTCTATGAAGTGCAACTGTAGTTTTACCACTACCGGCTACACCTTGAATTATTAAATTATCTCCAAAAGGCATTCTAATAATATCATCTTGCTCTTTTTGTATAGTTGCTATAATATTTTTTAATCTATTATCTGCAGATGATGATAGATATGGTTGTAAAAATTCATCACTACTTATTGAATTGTCTAAATCATATACAGAAGTAATTTGTCCATCTTCAAAATTTATTTGTCTTTTAAGTTTAAGTTCACCATCTATTTCTTCTTTGCCCACCTTAAAAGAAGCTTTGCCAAGTTTAGAATTGTAATATAAATCTGAAATTGGTGCACGCCAATCAATTATTATATCTTCATTATCTAAACCAGCAAAGCCTATTCTTCCAATATATGCCGTTGTAGGTTTTAAATCACCTTCTTTTTCAAATACTATTTTTGCAAAGTAAGGTCTTAGTTTATTTTTATCAAATTGATATTTTCTTCTTTCATTTAAATCATCTAAAGTTACTGCAAGGTCGAGGTCTTTAATTGCTCTGATTTTTTTACCTTCTTCTTCAAGGCTTTGTCTATACTTAGAAAGTTTTTCTTTAATAAATATATATTTATTTCTTTCTTCTTCTAAACTCATAACACTCCTTTTATAATTTTAGTCATGACCTAAGACACTAAGATTTTTTAATGATAACATAATTAAATGAAATTGTAAATAATTTTAATAAAAAAATAAAAATTGATAAAAATATATTTATCAATTTTATTTATAATGCTATTACAATTTTAGTTTCTAACTCTTATAAAATTGATAGGCAAGTTCTACAATATCACCCGCCCCTAAAATTAAAAACACAGTATTGGTATGAGATAGTTTTATTATTTCTTGTTTGCATTGAAGAAAGTTTTTAAAATATTTAGCATCAACTCCAATATTTTTTAAATCTTTTTTTAAATTATATGACGAAACACCTTTTATGGCTTTTTCTCTTGCAGGATAAATTGGTAAAAGCCATACTTCATCTGCCCTTGACAAAGAAGAGATAAACTGATTATATAAATCATGAGTTCTAGTAAATGTATGAGGCTGAAATATTACAATTAATTTTTCTTTCTTTAATTCTCTACATAAATTAATATTTGCATCTATTTCATCAGGATGATGTGCATAATCATGTATTATCATTGAATATTTGTTTTGCTTTATAATTTCAAATCTTCTTTCTATACCTTTAAAAGTTTCAATTCCATTCTTAATTTTTTCAAATTCGATTTCAAAAATTAATCCTATTAAAATTGCTACTAATGCGTTATAAATATTATGTTTTCCATAACAAGAAAGATATATCTGACCTAAATTTTTGTTTTTATAAATACAATCAAATTTATATTTTCCTTCAACATATTCAATTATATTTTCAGCTTTTATATCAGCATTATTCTTAATTGCAAAAGTTACAATTTTAGCATGTGAACATTTTATATTTTTACAATTATCATCATCATTATTTAAAATCAAAAATCCATCTTTGCAAGTATTTGATGCAAATTTTTGATATGAATTAATTTCATTTTCTAGTGTTTTAAAATAATCAAGATGTTCAGGTTTTATATTTAATATTACTGCTATATTACTTTTAAGTGATAAGAAGTTATCTTTAAATTCACAAGCTTCGGTAACAAAAATGTTATCATTTCCTATAACTACATTGCTATTTATATCTTTAAGAACACCACCTATATGCAAAGTTGGATGATAATTTTGTTTTAAAACATTATATACAAGTCCTGTTGAAGTAGTTTTTCCATGTGCTCCTGCAATTGAAATTGTTTTATAAGCACTAGATAGCTCTCCAAGTATTTCAGCTCTTGAAAAAATTTTTTTATTAATTTTTTTTGCATAAATCAAATCTTTGTTATCATTTGGTATTGCCGAAGAATAAATAACTGCATCACACCTATCTACAAACTTTTTATTCCCATCTTTAGAAAATGTTAAAATTTCGGATTTGATTAAATTGTCTATTTGTTTATTAAATGATATATCACTACCATATATTTTAATTCTTTTATCGTTTAACAAATGTGCAATGGCAGACATACTTATACCACCTATGCCTAATATGTAAACGCTATTTATATTTTCCAGCATATTAAATTATATGATTGAAAAAAGGAATGTTGCTATAAATTTGAACAAAATTATATACCATTTCATAGATAAAATTATGAAAAATATATCTCTAGATAAAATTGAATATAAAGCAAATGAAAGCATTTCAAATATTACAACAATAAAAACTAAAGGAATAGCTAAAGTTTTTTATCCCAAAACACAAAAAAAACTTATTTTCCTTTATAATTATTTTTCTATAAATCAAATACCATTCCAAATTTTAGGTAATGGAAGCAATGTTTTAATTAATCCTAAATATAAAGGTTTCATAATTTCGACAAAAAAAATAAAAAAAATTATAAAAATAAACAATGAATTTATAACAGTTTCTAATTCAGTTCCACTTTCTATACTTTTTAAAAAAACACTAGAAAATAGTCTTTCGGGATTTGAAAATTTAGCTCTAATTCCAGGAGTTGTTGGCGGAGCAATAAAAATGAATTCAAGTTTTAAAAACCAAAGTATATCTGATAATTTAATTTGGGTTAAAGTTTTACAAAATGGAAAAATAAAAAAAATCAAAAAAAATGAAATTAATTTTAGATATAGAAAAAGCTTTGATGGCTTGATATTATCAGCTTGTTTTAAACTTATAAAAAAAGATAGAAAAGAAATAGAAAAAACTTTTTTGGAAAGTTTAAATTTTCGTAATACAAATCAACCAAAAGGAAACTCATTTGGCTCAACATTTAAAAATCCAAAAGAATATTCTTCAGGCTATTTAATAGAAAAGTGCTCACTAAAAAATCATAAAATAGGAGACGCTGTTATTTCACAAAAACATGCAAACTTTATAATAAATGAAAATAAAGCTAGCTTTAATGATGTTTATAATTTAATAAAAATTTGCAAAAAAGAAGTTAAAAAAAAATTTAACTTAAACTTATCTTGCGAAGTTGTAATTATAAAATAAATGAAAAATTAAATGTTTATTTCTTATCAAATCAATAAAAAAAGAGATTAAATCTCTTTCTTTTTAATATCCTAAATTTTTTAATTTCTGTGGTTTGTTTCTCCAATCTTTTTCAACTCTAACAAACAACTTTATCATAACTTTTTTCTCTAAAATTGACTGAGCATATTGTCTTGCACTACTCCCTATTCTTTTTAAGACTTCTCCACCTTTACCTATAATCATTCCCTTATGTCTATCCTCTTCACAAACAATATCTGCATCAATAAATACAATATCCTTTTCTTCATAAAATCTTATTATTTCAACAGCAATGCCATGTGGAACTTCTTGTTTTAAAATATTTAACGCCTCTTCTCTTATTTGTTCACTTATTAAAAATTTGACACTTTTATCAGTATAGTAATCAGGATCATACAAATAAGTTGGCTTTTCATAAGATGGTAAATTGTCTAAAATTAAATTTATTAATTGCGCTAAGTTTTCTCCTGTTTTAGAACTAATACTTATATCACTTTCAAAATCTTGTTGTCCTTTTAAATCAATTTTTGTTCGAACAACCTTTTTATTTTGACTTAAATGATTTATATAATCTATTTCCTCTTGATTAGGAGTTTTGCTTCCGTCAAGCAAATATAAAACTAAATCTACTCCACTAATAGCACTTCTAACAGATTTATTCATAGCTTTATCTAATGAATTTTTTGAACGATGAATTCCCGGAGTATCTACAAAAACAATTTGATATTCATTAGTAGTAATAATACCAAGAATATTATCTCTAGTAGTTTGTGGTTTTGAAGAAACAATAGCTACTTTTTGACCAACTAAAGCGTTGACTAAACTACTTTTACCTGCATTAGGAAGTCCAATTAAAGCCACATATCCTGCTTTAAACATAATTATCCCCTTTTAATCTTAAGTTTATTTAATATTTTGTCTGCACATTGATTCATTACAATTTCATCTTCTTTTTCGATATGATCATAACCAAGTAAATGTAAAAGACCATGAAGTGATAAAAAAGCAATTTCCCTTTTCAAGGAATGTTTATATTCTTTTGCTTGTTTTTTAGCAACTTGTTTACAAATAACAATATCACCAAGATCTATAGTTCCATCTGGATTTATATCTTCTTTAAAGTCAGCAACTTTTTCACCATATTTAATCTCAAGAAAAGGAAATGAAAGAACATCTGTTGCTCTATCAACATTTCTAAAAGTTTTATTAAGTTGTCTAATCTCTTCTTGTGACTTAAAAGATAAATTAATAACAATATTTTGAAAATTGTTATCAAGTTCTTTTAAAGCAGTTAAAAAAACTTTTTTTATAAGATTCCTATAATAAAAACAAACATTATTAAAATAAATTTTCATAAGTTTTCCTCTATGCTAATTATATTAGCATATAAAACAAATAATTGTCAATTTACATTCTATTTATAAAAATTATTATTTCTATTTTTTTAATCATTACAGATTACTAATTAGAGTTTTTTCAACGCAAATAGTATAATTTACGATATAAACACCAGCGTTTTGAGTAATAAAATAATTTTCGTCCTCAATAATATCATCTTCTTGCAGGTTTATTAATGCTTTTTCTCTTGCCTGTGAAATTATTTCTTCTTTAACATTTTCAAAGTTTTCTACTATCTCTCTAGTAACTGTTTCATAATAATAAATTTTTTCAAGTTTTAAAGGAAGAATTAAATTTTTTGATAATTCATTAATTTCTTTTTCTACTTCATATTGTTCAAAATTATTTTTTTGATTGTAATTATACAAAAGTAAATTTCCAATATAAACATTATTTTCTACTAAAACTTTTCCAGTCCTTTCAGTTACTATTCTATATTCATAAAAATTTACATTTGATTTATACCAAACTTTTGCTTTGATTTCTGCCTTAGGTTGCAACGCTCTCTGATTTCCATCTGCATCAACAATATAAGGGTAAACCAAAATATCACCTTTTTGAACAATATCACCTTTCTTACAATTTAAAGTTCCTTGAACTAAGTTAATCTCTGTTATTAAACCATCAAAATCACTAACTATAGGTTCAAATTCATTATCCATTTCAGGTGGTAAAATTGTTTCATTAAAATTAACAACCAAACTTTGTCCTATAATCGCAATACTTATAGAGCTAACAAATTCAAATTCATTTTTTATTATCTGTTCCAAATTTTTAGTATCAATATTATTTTTATATTTGCTAGTAAGATTTTTTTCTATATAAGATTGTATTTGTTCAGACTGCAAAGAATCTTGTCCATAAACTTTAACTTTCCAAATAAAACTATATTGAAAAATTTGTAAAATTGCAACAACGACTAAACCTACAAATATACCATATCTAGTAAATATACTTTTTAAAAAATTTAAGATACCTATGTTTCTAATGTGTAAAATTTCATAATTTTTTGAATTCAATATTTTTTTTACGGTTTTACGATTTTTATAGTCTATCTCAAACTCACTTTCTCCATGTGAAATTCTTTTGTAATTATATATAGAAATTTTATTTGAAAGTTCATTAAGAAGTTTTTCTTGATTAAATCCTTTTATTTTTATTTTTGTTCTATTATGAATTTGCATTAAAACATCTCCATTTTAATGATTTTACCTTGAAGGAGTAATGTATTTTCAGATAATTCTTTTAAAACAAAATTTTCACCATCAATAACCACTCTACCTTTTTTTATTTTTATAACAACAAGGTTAGAATTAATAGTAACAACTCCACAATGACCTTCTATATATAAAATTTTTCCAGACATATTAATTATATTAAAATCAGTTAATATGTCCCCATTTCCAACAAACTTATTTTTGATTTCATCAAAAAAATTAAACATCACTTCTCCTTTCAAAATTATTTCTTATACATATCAATATGCTAAAAAATATTTTAAAAGAATAAGATTAGTTTAATTTTTAATATTTCATATTATTTTTATATAATTAAATATATTTGAGATTATTTATTATCGTCATCATCATATTTATTAAAAACATTACTTAAAATTAATGCTTTAACTTGAGGTGGAAGATTATTTAATTTTTTTCTTATATCATTACCAATAATCTTTCGAGAATATGCATGTTCATCTAAAAACTTTTCAAAATCATCAGTTGACTTACTTTTTTTTGACACATCAAAATCTTGGTTATTATAAATTGGATTTTGATTGTTTTGTAAATTATTATTTTTGTGAACAAATTGAGTATTAGTGTTAATATTTTTGTTTATAACATTTGTTTGATTAGGCTGATATTCTTCGTAATCTTCTATGATTGGATTAAATTGTTTTTCATTTTGCAGTTCAGATGCTTCATTGTTTATTGTATTTTCTTCTTTATTATAACTTGAAAGCGTTATTTTTTTATCTAATTCACTTTGTTTATTTGCTTTATTATATTTATCAAGATTTTCTTGTAACTTATTAAAACGCTTTTTATTATTTTTTCTAATAAATATAATTATTATGACAAAAGCAATAAAAACAACTATACAAATTAAGGCAATCAAAAGTGTACTATTCATTATAATAAATCATCTCCTTCATCATCACCATTATCATCTGGATTATCTTTAATTATTGCTCTTCTCATAGCTGTATCTGCTTGAAGATTCATAAGTTTGTAGTAATCCATAACTGAAAATCTTCCTTCTTTAATAGCTTGAGAAATTGCTGCTGGAACCTCAGCTTCAGCTTGTAAAACAGCAGATTTCATTTGTTCTGTTTTAGTTCTCATTTGAAGTTCTTTAATTTCTTCTGCATTTTTCATTCTTTCAGCTTCTATTTGAGCATATATTTTTTCTTTTTCAGCAACTTGAATTTCTTTTTCAGTATTCAAATTTCTTCCAATATTTACTTCTGTAATATTGATTTCTACAACTTTAAACATTGAATTTTTAGTAATAACTCTTAAATCAATATTTGAAACTAATGTTTTGTTTGGTTCTTTTAATATGTTTTTATGATCACTTGTTTTAGAAATATTTTCTACAACCCAAGCACTTATAGCACTTTTTAATTCTTCTTCTCCAAGTCCATTAATATAATTAAATAAATCAATTTTAACAGAAACATTAGCTTGAGTTATAATTTCTATTCCGTCCTGAGTAAAAGCTTTGATATCTTCAATAGTAATTAATTTTGAATTAACACTTTGTTTCACAATAGAAAAAACTTCTTTCGTAGAAAATTCAATTGCACAAGCTAGTTTTAAACTTAAGCTTATTCCTGCATCTTCTGCAAATTTAAGAGCTTTAATAATTTCGCTTGCATTTCCACCAGATAACATAATACTTTCTATTTGTTTTAAAGTTATATCTAAATTTGATTTTTTTGCTAAAATATAACAAGCAACAACATCTTTAACATTAAGTTTGTTATTCTTTATAGAAATAAGTTTGAAAGATGGAATATATGCCCCTGCAAATAATGCTATAAAATAAGATTTTACTGGGACAAAACACAAATATACAATGATAGCGATTAAAAGTGCACCAAAAACTGAAATCAAAGAAATTTCAGTAGCACCAAAAAGTAAAACTGATAAGTTATTCATAACTTTCCTCCAAACAAAATTATATCATATAAAAGTTATTATGTAAATATCCTAAAAACAAAATTTGTTTATTATTTTAAGTAAAAATGATTAAATTATTAAAATTAATTAATTTTTTTTATATTTTTATTAAATATTTAGAAAATAATCACTAATTTTATTATTAACTTTATTTTTTATCAAAAGATCTTTGATAATAAAATAGATACTGCTGAGCAAAACCAGATAAGTTTCCAAATTCTTCTATTAAAATTTTTCTTATTAAACAGCGATTTGAACATTCAAAATAATACTTATTAAAAACTTTATTTATCCAAGTATCTACAGGAAAGACATCGCCTTTTTTATAACCAAATAACAAAATACAATCAGCAACTTTAGGACCTATTCCAGCAAATTTTAATAACTCAATTTGTAATGAATTAGTGTCAAGGTTCTTCATATGTTCAAGCGTTGTATCGTTTAATGAATTAAAAACTTTTACAAGATAGTTTGACCTATAACCAGCACCACAAGAACGAAAAAAATTTTCATCGCATTCTTTAAATTTTTTCAATGAAGGAAAGGATTTTATTTCACCATCTCCAACGCCAAGTTTATTTCTAAAGTTATTTAATATAAGTTGTATTCTTTTTATGTTATTGTTTGCAGAAATTATAAAAGATACAAGAACTTCAAATAAATCTTGATTTAAAATTCTAATACCATAACCAAAATTAATAGGCTCATTTAAAATACTAAATTTTTTTAAATCATTTTTTATCAAATTATAATCTCTATTTAAATCAAAATAGTTAATAAAATATTCAATATCATTTGTTTCAATAAAATAGCCACCATCATTTTTGCTTATTTTTGCAATTTTATCTTGAGGAAAAACTATATAATTGTCTTTATCTTTTTTGTAACTAAAAACCTGCCCACATTCTAAAATATGTTCTGGATTAAATTGAGAAACATCTTTAATTAAAATACCATTATTACAAACTTCATAAATCATATTAAAAATATACCATTTTTTTTAATAGAAATCAAGAATATAAATACTGTATTATAAAAAACACCTATTTAAAAATAGGTGTTTTCAATTTATCAAAATAATAATATTTAATATTTTAATACTTAATTGAAATGTAGTTTTTAAAAATTATTTATTTTTTATTTTGGAAACAATTATTTATGAATATTAAATTTAATTACTTTATTTTAAAGTTACAATTTCATCAGATAATTTATAACCATATTTTTTTAAATCCTTATTTAATTGTTCTGCAACCATTGGAGGCATAAGTGGTAAATCTTGAATTTTATCAACATTTATAAGACTAGGTATATAAACTCCTCTGTTTCTATCTTCTTGAAATTCCTCTCCTTCTCCTGAACCTAACTTACCTTCAAGCCAATCGCACAAATAAAAATTTTGAATCGTTTTTTCATCTTCATAGATATAAACCTTTTTCACAGGTTTTACATCAATTCCAAATTCTTCTTTAACCTCTCTTATAACACATTCTTCTTCAGTTTCATTTTCATCTATTCCGCCACCAGGAAATGTGTAGTAAACTCTATCGTCTTTTTCTCTATACATAGAAACCATTCTCTCATTATCAAATATAATAGCTCTACAGCTCACTCTTTTCTTCATTTAACCTTTCCTCCTTTTTTATTATAACTGATAAAATTTAATTTTAGCAAATTATTATGAAAATTTTGTAATAAATAAATTTAAAAGGATAATATACATAATTATAAAAATTATATATTATTTTTATAAATGTAATTTTTATTAATTATTTTTAATTTTGTTATAACAAAGATGAACAAATATTAAAACTTAAACTTAAGTTGCAAATTTTAATTTAATATGTTATAATCTATTAATATTTAAAGGAGACTTAAAAAATAATGGAATCAAATTCGAACCCCAGACTTAAAAAAATGAAAATAAGAAAATTGTCTAAAGGAGATGCTAAAAAATATAATGAATTATTTCGATACGCATTTCAAGTGACTATAAGTGAATTAAATTCTCTGGGATGGAAAGAAGATGAAATTCAAAAAACAAAATCCCCTATTATTAAAAACGCCGATGTTTTAGGTTGGTTTGATGAAGATAAATTAATTTCACAAATTTGTGTTTATCCTATGAAATTAAATATACATAATGAAATTTATGATATAGGCGGTGTCACTGGAGTAGCTACTTATCCAGAATATTCAGGATTAGGATTAATGCATTGTTTAATGCAGAAAAGTTTGGAAAACATGAGAAAGAAAGGTCAATATTTTTCTGTTCTATGCCCTTATTCAATTCCTTTTTATAGAAAAAAAGGCTGGGAAATAATTTCTGATACCATGGAATTTAAAATAAAAGATACTCAACTTCCCAAAAAACATAATGTTGATGGAATGGTTGAAAGAGTTTCTAATGAAAGTAATGATATAAAATTAGTTCATGACCAATTTTTTTTACAAAGACATGGTGTTTTGAAAAGAAATGATTTAGAATGGAATGAATATTGGAAATGGGATAGTGATGATGTAATAACTGCAGTTTATTACAATAAAAAAGATGAACCTAGAGGCTACCTAGTTTACTATTTACAAAACGAAGAATTTAAAATAAAAGAACTTGTTAATCTTGATATTGAAGCATATTATGGTCTTTGGAATTATATAACAAATCACTTTTCAATGATTAGCACAGTAAAAGGTTATAATTATACAAACGATCCAATTTCTTTTTACCTCGAAGATGGAGATATTGTTGAAACAATAAAGCCTAATGTTATGGGAAGAATTGTCGATTTTGAAAAATTTATAGAAAAATATCCATTTGAAAGCAAATCTATACACAATAACCTTCATTTTCAAATTTCAGACCCTATGATGAAATGTAATAATGGACATTTTGAGGTTTATTGGGATAAAGAGGGAGAAATTCATATAGAAAGAAAAAGAAAATATAATGAAAAAACTGATGGAGAATTAATTCAAACAGATATACAAACACTTTCTACACTTTTCATGTCTTATAAAACTGCATCTTATCTTAGAAAAATAGGAAGAATTAATTCTTCTAAAAAAGCAGTAAGAATTTTAGAAGATATCATTCCAACAGAACAACCATACTTTTCTGATTATTTTTAAAATTAAGCATATTTAAATAAATATGCTTTTATTTTTTTGTAAAATTCAAAATTAAAAAATACTTAATTTGTAGAATTATTTACTTAACTTACTTTATATTAAATTTTTTAAACATTTCATATGTAGTAAAATTACCATTTCTATTAATTCTTTTCAAATGGGATAACACAGAGGCATTACCCTTTTGGACTTTATTTATACCTTCATTACAAGTTAAAAAAGCCTTAAACCCATTTTTTCTTAATATTTTTTCACTTTCCTTACTATAAGCTCCGAATGGGTAAGCAAATACTTCAGTATTCAAACCACATTCATTTTTAAATTTATCTTCTAATAATTTAATATCTTTAGTTAAAGCATTTGCGTATTCTTCACTACTTTCACCATTTTTCTTTTGTATACCAAATCTTGGTTTATATTGATGCATTTTATAAGAATGATTTCCAATTTCAAAAATACCAGAATCATGAAGTTCTTTAATTTCTTCCCATGTAACATAAGAATAATTAGGATTGTCAATATCACCGCTAGATGTAGAAAATTCGGAAAAACTTCCAATCACATTTAAAGTTGCTTTAAAATTATGTTTTTTTAAAATAGGAAAAGCATAATAGTAATTATTAAAATGACCATCATCAAAAGTTAAAACTACAGGTTTTTCAGGCAGTTCTCCATTTCCTTCACAAAAATTAATAATATCTTTAACAAATACAGGTTTAAATCCTTGCTCAATAAGATATTTGATGTCGCTTTCTAATAAGGAAGGACTAACTACATAACAACCCCTTTTAGATTTTAAAATAGAATGGTACATTAAAATAGGAATTTCCCTTTCCTCTGCAACTGCAAATATTTTACAACAAAAACAATTATAATTAACACTTATTATGGTCAAAGATATTAAAATTATTAAAAAAAATTTAAAAACAAGATTATTTTTTTTCACAATTTTATTATTATCATTTTAAAAGAAAATATTTAATAATAAATAAAATAATAAATTTTAAATTAAAAATAAAATCTTGACTTCAATAAAAATTTTTGATAATATGTTTAAAGTAAAAAAGATTATGTAATCCAGCATATTGGTATTCATGGTATTGGCAATTTCAAAATGGCTTATTTTAAGACAAAAAACACTAAAATTTAATAAAATAATATATGCTAACGTAGCTCAGTAGGTAGAGCACTTGCTTGGTAAGGAAATTTTAGCGCCTAATAAAGACTAAAAAATTTAATAAAATTTGCCCATTTTGGGCTTATGCTTATGTGGCGCAGCA
>CASEOW010000046.1 GCA_949289785.1 uncultured Bacillota bacterium
GGTTTATTTCTGTTGCACTATCCCTAGAGTCGCCTCCGCCGACCGTTAATCGGCACCCAGTTCTCTTGATGCTCGGACTTTCCTCATTATTACTAATGCGATTGTCTGCATAACTGGTAATAATTATACTACAATATTTATTAATTGTCAATCTTAATAACAAATAAAATAACATACTACAATCATGTACAAATATTTATAATTTTTTTTAAATCAATAAAAATATGATATTTAATAGCGTTAAAAAATATTTTTTTATTAGCCTACTGTAAAAAGAGATTTTACTTTTCCATTTTTTCTATCAGGATAAAAAGCCTTCATTATTCCATCTTGTGAAATTTTAATAGCAACTCCATATTTAGATAATGTTGTCGCTGCTGCAAGTCTTCCTCCCCCTTCACTTCCTGCTTCAATTTTAAGAATAGCACCGACAGCTATAATTGTTCCGTCGTTATCTATTACAGTTGCACCATCCATACTTACAAGTTCCAATCTTAGTTTTCTACTAAGTTCATGAAATGGTTTACCCATTATGAGTTTTCTTATACAAGCTGATTTAACACATTTTTGCTGTTCAAGAAAAGTAGAGAATGGTACATTATAAACAGCTTCTACACTAGATAAGTTTTGTAAATTGTATAATTTATTTGCATTTTCAATTTCTTGTTTTTTCTTTAGTTCAAAATATTTTTCATCTATAATATCATGGGCATTAATATGAGTTAATGCCTGCTCAATTTTATCTTTATTAAGATAAACTATACACCCACCACTATAGGCAAATGAAGTATCTAATGCAGTATAATAAATAGACCTTCTAATATCCTTTAAACTATAATTACCACGATATGATAATAATTGAATTACTTCTTCGTGAGAATAAATGTTCCATCCCCCTAACCTTTTTGCAAATAATAAATTTCGATTTTTAAAAATTAATACATCACCATTTTCAGTTAAAACTATACCAACTCTTTTTTCATTGCAATATCTTGCAACATTTTCATATTTATAAGGAGAAATGGATTGAACTTTTTTCATTTTATTTACTTGTGTATAACCTATTAAATTTCCTTTTCTATCAAATTCTATATATGAATCTTGTCCATCTGATAATAATGCAAAAAAATCACGTTCCATAAGCTGTGTATAATTTATAACTTCATTTTGTTCTGATAAATCTGCATTTTGATTAATAATAATACCTATTGCTATTTTTTTACCTTCATAAGTCCTAGCAGCCCATTTTTCAAGATAATTTAAAATACCAAACATACTATTTGCAGTTTCTTCATCACTAACAGCTGCACAAATTGATTTTTCAATTGCGTTGTCTTGTAACACAGAAATATAACTTTCATCTTCAAGATTTAATAAAGAAATTTTATTTAGTTCACTTAATACAGATTTTAACAAATTAATTTCAAAAGTTTGAAATGGTTGACCTCTTTTTAAAATTAATCTGTAATCATCGGTTTTTGATGGTTTTATTAATAAAGAATTTCTCTTACCAAAAGCAACTTCACTATCTCTTGAATAAGATTCTTCTTCTCCTTCAATAAAAGAACCTGTAAATAAAGGTAAAATAAGTTTTTCTACTACTCTATAAAACTCAGACTTTTCCATAGATGCACCTCAAAACTATTAAAGATAGATTATGAAATATAATTAAATATTTAATCAAGAGAAAGTAATCTTTCTTAATTAAAAATAGAAAATATTTATTAAAAGACAATTTAAATATTTTAAATTAAATTTTATTAAAATTTTGTAGTAATGTATTTAAAATATAATTTTAAAAATCTTTAAAATGTAAAATATTTTTATACTTTTAAAATTTATAATTTATATAGACATAAAATTTATTTAACAAATTTTTGTATAAATAAAAAATATGGAAATTAACATTCTCTTTAACATTATAACTTCTTAAAAAAAATAATACAAGACATTTTAAATATTTTTTTTAATTATTTTATTTTTTATTTTTATAATCTATTTTTAACTTTGATTTTGTATCTTCTTTTAAATATTTTTGTAATTCTTTTAAACATCTAGTTTCAATTCTTGATATATATGATCTTGAAATATTAAAAATTTCTGCAACTTCTTTTTGAGTTTTAAGTTCATATCCACAAATTCCATATCTGTATTTCATAATTTCACATTCCATTTTAGATAAGTGATTTTTCATAGCATTTTCTACATCTTCCATTAGACAATCTCTTTCTACCTGACCAACAACTTCATCCTCGTTTTCTGCGGGAATAAAGTTGGTTAATTCCATTTCATCACTATCCGGTTTTGGAGATAAAACCATATTTAAAGAAATAGTGTCTTTATGTTTTTTGTTTGCTCTTATCAACATTAATATTTCATTTTCTATACATCTTGAAGCGTAAGTAGAAAGTAAAACCCCTTTTTTATTATCAAAGCTATCTACGGCTTTTATTAAACCAATAGTGCCTACAGATATTAAATCATCTGCTTCAAGAGAATTGTTGTATTTTTTTACTATGTGTGCTACCAATCTTAAATTATGATTAATTAATATTTCTCTTGCTTTTTCATCTCCATTTATTAATTTTTCAACCCAAACAGCTTCCTCTTCTTTACTTAATGGTTTAGGAAAACCTTGTATACTACTTACAAAAGAAGTAAACATACATATTTTGCCTATGAACTTTGCAAAACTCTCATAAATCATAAAACATAGCCCCCATTGAATAAATCAATAGTATTTGTATATGTTGAAAAATGTCGAATTTTGCTTGTCTAATAAATATTTTTAAAAAAAACAACCTACAATGGCTGTTTTTCTTTTTAGTATTAATATTTAAATTTAAAATAAATTTTCTATAAATTCTTTGCTATCAAATCTTTCAAGGTCATCAACACCTTCTCCTACTCCAACAAAAACAACTGGCAAATGATATTCTTTTTCTATAGAAATTATTACACCACCTTTTGCAGTTCCATCTAATTTGGTAAGTATTATTCCGTCGATTTTTACAAATTCACTAAACGCATTTATCTGATTTAAAGCATTTTGACCAGTAGTAGCATCTAAAACAATAAAATTATATTTATTAGCTTCAGGATATTCTCTTTTAATAACTTTATCTATTTTTTTCAGTTCTTCCATTAAATTAGTTTTTGTATGAAGTCTTCCTGCAGTATCAACTAATAAAACATCAGTATTTTTAGCTTTAGCACTTGAAATACCATCATAAACAACAGCAGCAGCATCTGCGCCTTCTGCATGTTTTATAATTCTTGTTTTAGTTCTTTCTGCCCATTCATTAAGTTGATTTGATGCAGCAGCTCTAAATGTATCACCAGCAACCAAAGTTACCTCTTTTTTTTGATTTTTAAAGTATTGAGATAATTTTCCAATTGTAGTTGTTTTTCCTACACCATTAACGCCAATTATAGTTATAATACAAGGATATTTAACTTCAAAATTTTCAAAATCTTTAAATTTTTCAGAAATGACTTCTTTTAATTCTTTTTTTACTTCTTCACTAGTTCTCAGTTTACCTTTTCTTGCGCGTATTCTTAAATCATCAACAATGTCCATACTAGTCCTTACACCACAATCACAAGAAATTAAAATATCACAAAGCTCATCATAAAAATCATCATCAAGTTCACCATGACTTAAAAGAGCATCAAATTTTCTAGCAATCGCCTCTCTTGTTTTTTTTAGTGCATTACCAATTTTTTTAAATATTCCCATAATTAACCCTCCTGAGCATGTTTAATAGCATCTGATAGAAGTACCGAAACAATTTTAGAAACTCCCTTTTCTTCCATAGTTACACCATAAAGAGCATTAGCATATTCCATAGTAGGCTTTTTGTGAGTAATTAAAATAAACTGTGTTTCATTTGATAATTTCTTTAAATACTTATCAACAATTTCAACATTTGAATCATCTAATGCAGCTTCAACTTCGTCGAATAAACAGAAAGGTAAAGGCTTTATTCTTAAAATAGCAAATATCACAGCCATAGCAGTCAATGACTTTTCACCACCAGAAAGCAAAGTCATATTTTGTATTTTTTTGCCAGGTGGTTGAGCATATATTTCTACACCACTCTCTAGAGGATCTTCTTCATCAGCTAATGCAAGTTTAGCAGTTCCACCACCAAACAACTCTTTAAATGTTAATTTAAAACTCTCATTAATTCTAAATAATTCATTATTAAATTTTTCTACCATAATATTTGATAAATCTTTAATAATCTTATTTAAATCATCTTGTGCTTTCTCAAGATCTTGAGCTTGTGTATTTAAATCATCATATCTTTCATACAAAGCTTTACAATCTTCGATAGCATTAACATTAACATATCCTAAAGCATTAATATCTTTCTTTAATTTATTAATAGCAGGCATTGCATGTTCAATGTCAAAATCTGCCCTTCTTAAATCTTGACAAGTAGAATAAGAAAGAGAATACTCTTCATAAATTCTTTCTTGCATTTGTTCAAGTTCTGTGTCTACTTTAGATAAATTCATATCTTCTCTAAATTTTTTATCTCTAAGGGAAGATAATTCATCCATCAAAGCAGATTTTTCTTCGTCAAGAGTTTTAATCTTATTTGAAATAGATATTTTTTCCTCTTCTATATTTTGTCTTTTTAATAGGAAATTATCCAATTCAATTTTTTTAGCAGATGATGGTCCGTTAGCTATTTTATCCTTAATCATCTGTTCACAATCTGTTATAAATTTTTCATTAGATTGTAGTTGTTGTTTTGTGTTGTTTATTAAAGTATGAAGTCTACCAAGTTCATTTTCAATTCTTAGTATTTCATTTTCAGTAGATGAAAGTTTTGTTCTACCACTAGCTATTTCTACCTTAACAGTTAAAATATTTTCATTAATTTCATCTCGTTGTTTTCTGAGATTTTCAAACATTTCTTTCTTTTCTTTAATAATTTCATCTACATCTTCTTTATTGCCTGAAAGAGCGCTTTCAATTTTAATAGAATGAGAAAGATCATCTTCAATAAGTTTAAGTTTATTTTCGACAGTTTCAGCTTCCATTTTTGCAACGCTGAGATTATCACAAACTTCACTTATGGTTGAGTCATATTTATTTATTTTTTCTTTTACAGATGCTACAATGATTTCAATGTCATTCTTTTCTTTGTTCATCTTATCAAGTTTATCTTTATTTTCTTGATAAATTTGCAAATTATTTTTGTATTCTATATCAATTTCCTGAACTCTTTTTTCAAGTTTAACAATATCTATTGCTAAAGTTTCAATTTCTCTTTCACGACCCATTAAATTAGAAGACTCAGCTTTTTTACTTCCACCAGTTAAAGAACCTTGAGGATTTACAATATCTCCATCTATAGTAACTATTCTAAAAGAATATCTACTAGATTTAGCTAAAGATACAGCGGTATCCATATTATCAACTACAACAGTAGAACCTAATAAATTACTTACAACATTAAATATTTTAGAATCAAAATCAACTAATTCACTTGCTAATCCAAAACAACCTGAAACACCTTTAATAAGATTATGATCAAAATCTCTTTTTTTCATTGAAGTAATCGGTAAAAATGTTGCTCTACCAAAAGAATTATCTTTAAGGAATTTAATAAGATTTTTAGCCCCTTCTTCATCATAAGTGATAATATTTTGAACAGCTCCACCTAAAGCAACTTCTATTGCTGTTTCATATTTTTGTGGAACTTTAATAAGAGAAGCAACAACACCAACTATATATTTTTTAATATCGCTATTTTTATCACTTTCTTTCAATATCTTTTTAATAGCGTACGAATATCCTTCATATTCATTTTGTAAATCTGATAAAAGCTTTTTTCTATTTTCGTAAACTTTTAATTGAATTACTAATGAAGATTTCTCATTTTCAAGTTCTTTTATTTTGTTTTCTAAAGTAAATACCTGACCGGCGAGCATATCAAGTTGCTCTTTTATTTTAGTCAATTGACTAATATGCTCTTGTATTCCATTTTCACTTTCGAGTTTCAATCTTTCATTTTCATTTTTCTTCTCTTCCAATGATTTAATGTCATCTTTTAAATTGGAAAGATTACCTGTTAAAAGTTCCTTCTCAGTATTTAATCTAGAAACAGAACTTTTGATATCTCCAAGAGAGCCTAATGTCTCAATAATTTTTTGTTGACTTTCCCCTGCTTCGTTTTCACTTAAAGCTAATTGATTTGCAATTTCAAGATATTTAGATGACAACTCATTGAATGATTTTTCTAAAGCTTCAATATTGCTTAAAAGTTTTGTTTTTTCAATAACTATTCTTTCTTTTTCCTCATTATAAGCTTTAATAGCAGTTTCTGAATTTGAAATATCTAAGTTAAGCCTATCATTTTCCTTATATGTAAAATTTATTCTTTCGCGAGCAAGTTTTGTTTCACCTTCTTGTTTTTCTAAATCTACAGTAAGTTGTAAAATTTTATCATTAAGTTGAGAGAGCATCTTATCAAAAACTGTAAGTGATTGCATAGCTTTATCATAATTTTCATTTGTTTTGTCAAAATCACTTTGTCTTATATCTATTTGTTTATTTAAAGCATCTAATTTTAAATTAATTTTTTCTTTTACATCATTAGCATTTTCATACTGATAAATATAAGCATTTACCTCTAAGTCTTTTAATGAGGCTTTATATTCAAGATATTTTTTTGCATTTTCAGCTTGTTTTTTCAATGGCCCCATTTGTCTTTCAATTTCGCTAACAATATCTTTTACTCTTGTTAAATTATCATTAGTTCTTTCAAGTTTTCTTTCAGCTTCTTTTTTGTCATTTTTATATTTAGAAATACCTGCAGCGTCTTCAAACATTGCCCTTCTGTTTTCAGGTTTAGCGTCAACAAGTTCAGTAACTTTACCTTGACTTACAACTGAATATCCATTTTTGCCAAGACCACTATTATACAAAAGATTTGTAATATCTCTCAAATGACATGTATTTCTATTTATTAGATATTCACTTTCTCCAGAGCGGTATAATTTTCTTGTGATTGCAAGTTCGTCATAATCAAAATTAAAGAAACGATTAGTGTTATCGAATGTTAAAGTTACTTCACAATAAGATAAACTTTTTCTTTTTTCTGTTCCATTAAATATAACATCTTGCATGCTATCACCACGCAAAGTTTTTGCACTTTGTTCACCTAAAACCCAACGAATAGCATCTGAAACATTACTTTTACCACATCCATTAGGACCAACAATAGCAGTAAAATTATCATTAAATTCTATAACTGTTCTGTCAGCAAAAGATTTAAAACCGACCATTTCAATTTTTTTAAAAATCATATTTTCCTCGCATTTGCATTATCATTTTGTAAAATATAAATTTTTTTATTTTTACTTATTTTTTATTAAAAACAATTTATTAATAGCATTTTTTGCAGCTATTTGTTGAGCTTCAAGTTTACTTTTTCCCTCACCGAATGATATCTCATCTTCATCCATACAAAAAATAGCTTTAAAACCTTTATCGCAAATTTCTGTTTTGTAACTAATTTTACATTTAAAATTTCCTTGAACTAATTCTTGTAATTTTGATTTATAGTTATCATCTTTTATAGAATTATATTTCTCTAACTCAAAATTTTTATAAATGAATTCTTTAGCTTTTTCTAAATTGCTATCTAAATAAATAGCTCCAATAATAGCTTCAATTACATCTCCTTTAATTGCTTTAGAAACTTGCCCTTGATAACTTTTTCCTAATTTAACTTCTTTTTCTAGATTTAATTTATCAAATATTTGAGAAAGATAATTTTCAGAAACATAATGACTTCTTAAAACTGTTAATTTACCTTCTTTTTCTTTGCAATTTTTAAAGAAATATTCTCCAACTAAAAAATCTAATATGCTATCTCCCAAAAATTCCAATCTTTCATAATTAATTTCAGATTTTGAGCTGTGTGTCAAAGCTTGTTCTAAAAGAGAATTATTTTTAAATTTATAATTCAACTTCAAAATCATACCTCCTTATCATAATAAAATTATTTATACTGATTCAGGGTCATTTAATAATGTAATAGCTTTTTCAATTTTCTCATTAAGTTTATTGTCATATAATATTATTGTTTGTTCTATTGATGAAAGAATATTATTTCTTTTGCATGAACCATGATTTTTAACTACAAGTTTTTTACAACCAAGAAGTGGAGAACCACCATGTTTGCTTAATATATCTATTCTTGCTTTAATTTCTTTAAATGTTTTTTTCATAAAAAGAGCACCTATCATACTAAAGAAATGAGATTTAATACTTTTTTTCAAAACAGACATAACAGCCATTACAGCGCCTTCACTACCCTTCAATAAAGCATTACCAGCAAAACCATCAGCAACCATTACATCAATATCACCGCTCATAAAATCTCTACCTTCTTTATTACCAATGAAGTTTATAGGAGCATCTTTTAAAAGTTTATGCGCTTCTTTTGCTAGTTCATTACCTTTTTCCTCTTCTGCACCATTATTAAGCAATGCAACTCTAGGACTTTCACAATTGTAAATGATAGAATAATATGCCGAACCCATTAAAGCAAAATGTAATAGATTAATAGGTTTACAATCTACATTTGCTCCACTGTCTATGATTATAACATCATTATCTTTTTTAGTTGGCAAAATAGGAGCAAGAGCTGGTCTAGAAATACCTTTAATTCTACCGATTTTCATTATTGCACCTGCAAGAACAGCCCCTGTACTACCAGCACTAACTAATCCAATTACGTCTTCGTTTTCTTTTAATATATCATATGCTTTAACAAGAGATGAATCTTTTTTATGTCTAATAGCTTCAGTAGGAACATCATCATTTGTTATTACTTGACTTGCTTCTAGTATTTCTATTCTTTCATTTCGACCATTTAAAATTTTTTCTATTTCCTCTTTCTTTCCGCATAATAAAATCTTTATATCTTTATGTTTTTTGATTGCAAGAATTGCTCCCTCAACAATTTCAAGAGGTGCGTAATCTCCTCCGTAAGCATCTACTACTATTTTTTTCATATAAAAATACTCCTTACAATTTAAAATATGTTTGTTTATTTAAATGATATAGTTAAACTTTTATGATAAATTTATAATAAAATATGTTATATAATAGATTTAAAGTCCATACATAATAATATAACAAAATTTTAATGATTTTGCAAGTTAATTATTATAATAAAAAAATATATTTTTGTTAACTTTATTTTAATAAATGAACAAGATATTGTGTGTTTTTCTTACATTTAACACTCAAAATATAGTAATAAAATAAAAAACTCTCATTTAACGAGAGTTTAAATTATTTTAAAATTATTTTTTTTCTTCTTTTTTCTCTATTATGGTTTCACCTTTATAAGTTCCACATTTTTTACATACTGTATGTGGTTTTTTCATTTCATGACATTGTGGACATTCAACAAGTGTAGGAGCAACTGCTTTTGAATTTGCAGAATGTCTTGAATTTCTTCTTGCTTTTGAAACCTTATGCTTTGGAACTGCCATTTCTTCCTCCTTAATTTATCTTCATGCTAGTTAATTATATAGATTTATAGTTTATTTGTCAAGCATTTTATATTATTTTTTTCTACTAATTCCTTAGTATCTTTTGCGATTAATAGTTCTTCATCAGTTGGAATTCTAAACACTTTAATTTTAGAATCTTTGGTACTTATTTCTTCTATAGTTCCTCTTGGCAAACTATTATTTTTTTCTTTATCAATAATTATGCCTAATTCTTCCATATTTTCAAGAGCTTCTTCTCTTAAATCTTCTTGGTTTTCACCAATTCCACCTGTGAAAATTATAGCGTCTACTTTGCCCAAAACAGCTATATAAGAACCTATATATTTCTTTACTCTATATTTTAACATATCAAGAGCAAGTTTAGCTCTTTCATTACCTTCCTTTATGGCGTCGTTTATTACTCTCATATCACTAGAAACACCACTAATTCCTAATATTCCACACTTTTTATTTAAATATGAAACTACTTCAGTTGCTGTTTGTCCTTTCTTTTCAGATAAGTAACTTACAACTGATGGGTCTAAATCTCCAGATCTTGTTCCCATTATTAAACCTTCTAGTGGTGTTAATCCCATAGTTGTATCTATACTCTTACCATTTTTAATACAAGTTATTGAAGATCCATTTCCAATATGAACAGTTATTGCGTTAATATCTTTTTTTTCTTTATTTAAAAGTTCAGCACATTTTCCTAATACATATCTATGACTAGTTCCATGAAATCCATATTTTCTTACATGATACTTTTCATAATCTTCATAAGCAATGCCATACATATATGCTTTAGCAGGCATTGTTGCATGGAATGAAGTATCAAAAACTATTACTTGAGGAGTATGAGGCATAACACTTAAACACCCTTTAACCCCTGCCATATTTGCAAATGCATGTAAAGGTGAAAGATCTTTAAGCATTTCAAGTTTTTGAATAACTTCGTCATCAACTAATACGCTTTTATCAAATAACCATCCACCTTGAACAAATCTATGTCCTATAGCAGAAATTTCATCTAGGCTGTTAATTACTCCATCATTTTTATCAGTTAATATTTTAAAAACATTTTCAACAGCTATTGTATGGTTTGGCATATCAACAATTTTTTCTACTTTTTCACCTTTTGTTTTATAACCTATAAAAGAACCATCCAATCCTATTTTTTCGCAATTTCCTTTTGCTATAACTTTTTCATTTTCCATATCAAAAAGTTGAAATTTTAAAGATGAACTACCTGCATTTATTACTAATATTTTCATTTATTTTACTCCTTTTATTTTCCTATTGATTGTAAAACAGTAACAGCAGTTGCTGTAACAATATCCACAAATGTGCAACCTCTAGACAAATCGTTTACAGGACGATTTAAGCCTTGTAAGATAGGCCCAATTGCATTAACTCCTCCCATATATTGCATTGCTTTATAACAAATGTTTCCGCTATTTAAATCAGGGAAAATTAATATATTCGCATTGCCTTTTAGAGGACTGTTAGGACATTTTTGTTTTGCTACTCTTTCTACCATAGCGCTATCAAACTGCAATTCGCCATCACATTCAATACCTGTTTTTTTGAATTTTTCATAAGCTTTTCTTACTACATCTATACTATCATCTTTTGCAGAACCTTTTGTTGAAAAAGATAAAAACGCTACTTTGGGATCATTGAATCCTAATGCTTTATATGTTTCTACACTTTGACAAGCTATTTGATAAAGTTCTTCTTCATTAGGATGCATTAAAACTCCGCAATCTGATAAAATTAAACATTTATCTTTTAAAAATTTATTTTTACCAAACATTATAAAACAAGAAGAAACAACTCCGCTTTTTTTCTTTGCTTTAATTATTTGTAAAGCTGGTCTTACAGTATTTGCAGTTGAAGCTTCTGCACCAGCTACCATTCCATCTGCAAGCCCAGAGTCAACTAGTAAAGTAGAAAAATAATATGGATCAAGTGCTAATTTTTCTGCTTCTTCATATGTTAAACCTTTATCTTTTCTTTTTTCATAAAGTCTTTCAATCAATTCTTCTCTATTTTGATATGTTTTAGGATTAATAATTTGAAAATTTATTAAAGACTTATCTCTTAAAACTAGAGCACTTTCATCACCAATTAAAATTGGTTTACAAATTCCTTTTTTTCTAATATATTTTACCGCCTGAATTGTTCTATCGCTAAAACCAGCTTCAGGGAATACAATAGTTTTTTGCAATTTAGATGCTTTTTTATACAAATCTTTTTCTTTCATAATTCCCCTTCTAAAATCATTTATTTTTGAATATTTTAATTATATAAAATTAAAACAATAAAAAATTGTTTCTTTAAAAAACAACCATTTTTATTATAATATTTTTATTACTATTTGTCAATTTTTTGGAGCAATAAATGAAAAAAAATGAGTACATTTTGTATTTTATAATTATCTATATTTTATTAAACATGGTCTTATTTCCTCAAATTTATATTAATGCTACTTTAAACGGAATAACTGCATGGGCAATTAATGTTTTACCTAGTTTATTACCTTTTGTTTTTTTTACAAAAATCATTACTAATTTAAATCAAAATAAGAAAAAAAAATTACTTTTTGAAAAACCAACAAGATATCTTTTTAATACTCCAGCAATATCTTTATATACATTTTTTACTAGTATTATTTCAGGCTATCCAGTAGGAGCTAAAATGACAGCTGATTTATATGAAGGTGGAAAAATTTCAAAATCTGAAGCTTTTAGAATGTCATCTTTTTGTTCAACATCAGGTCCAATGTTCATTATCGGAGCGGTTGGAGTTGGAATGTTAAAAAATGTCGCTTATGGTTATATAATATTTTTTTCACACATTATTGGTGCATTTATAAACGGCATAATATATAGAAATTTAAAATTAAAAAATGATAAAAAGAATACAGAAAATGAAAAAATAACAAGCAAAATAAATTTCTCTAATATAGTTTTAGATTCAGCACTTAGCTTAATATCTGTTGGAGTAATTATTGCTATTTTCTTTGTAGTAATTACATCTCTTTCACCTATTTTAAATTTATTCTCATCTGGAGTTGCTTCTTTTTTAGCTGGACTTATTGAAATTACAAAAGGATGTAATGATATTTCTTTTTCACTATCTGGAATAACCTGTATCCTTTCTTGCACATTTGTGATAAGTTTTGGAGGATTTTCTACCGCTATTCAATCGTTAACCATGCTTAATAAATTAGAAATGCCATTATGGTTATTTTTATTACAAAAACTAACCCATGCTATATGTTCAACTTTAATTGCCTTAATAATATTTTTTATATTTTTATAAAAAAACTCCAACTCAAGTTTGGAGTTTTTTAATCTATTCATCAATTTTTGACATATATTATAAATCAAGTAAATGACAAATTTCCTTAATATAAAATTTTACTTGTTTTATTTTACATTCCTTTAAAGCAAGACCTAAGCTATATGTAATTTCACTATCATGCAATTTAGTTGTTTTAACAATTGCCTTACATATTATTGTAGCTTTTTGAGTATCTTTATCTTGCTTTGAATATTGAAGTTCACTTAAAATTTGAACAGCTAATTTTTGAACATTTTCAAAAACATCTTCACTTAATTCTTGATTATCTTCATTTTCTTGATTAATATCTTCATTATCTACAGAATCAACATCTTCTGAATTTTCAACATTTTCACAGGAGAAAGCTTCAGCAATCAACTTTCTAAAAGGTTTTATCATTGTATCAACAAAAGCTTCAAAAGGATTATCTTCTCTTCCAAAGAATCTTTTTACAAAATCTACAAAATTAATTTTTTTATTGTCTATATCTACTAAAGTACAAAAAACAAGAGCAATTACCTTATATTCTTCTTGTGGCATTATACAAACAAAATCACCCTGTCCATCTTGAACGAATGTTTTGGCAAATTCACGGTCTCTGTTAAATTGTTCTAGACATTCACCTACAAGAGAACAAACATCATAACATGAAGCCAAAGATTGTAAAAGTCTTTGTATTTTATATTCTGCAACTAAGAATTTACAATTAATAAGATCATCACACGAATCTAAAAACTTTTTAATTTCAATATTTTCCATTTCAAACCTCTATACTTATATATATCAATTTTAGCACATATTAGAAATATTTACAAGAAAAATAATTAATTTAAATTCTTTGATTTTAATTTATAATATGATATAATACTGGCATGGAAAATAATAATGTACTTTCAGATAAAGAACAATTAATTCATGATAAACTAATTATGTTATTTGTTATTGATAAAATGGAAATGGCTTTAACAGAAGATTCCATTTTAGATATTTGTAGTGTAAAAAATATTTGGATTAAAAATTATATGGATTGCAAAGCAATTATACATGACCTTGTAGACCATAAATTGCTTTATAAAATAGGAAATGAAGAAGAAGGAAAAGAACTATATGCTTTAACATACCAAGGAAGAGAATGCCTATCTCAACTTTACAAAAGGATTCCCCTTTCAGCGAGAGAAGAAATTTCTGCCTATTTACAAGCAAACCGACTAAATGTTAAATCATCACAAGAATATAGCGCAACCTACTCCAAAAATGAAGATGGCTCTTACAATGTTGAATTAAAAATTTACGAACCTCTTGTAACATCTCCTATTTTTACATTAAATATAAAAGCACCTTCTAGACAATCCGCAAATGAAGCCATTCATAAATGGAAAACAAATGCTCCTAGCATATATGAAACAATATATGAAAAACTTATTAATATTGATTAAAAAATCTTTAAGGTAATAAACCTTAAAGATTTTTTAATCAATAAACATAATCTTAAATTTTCTTATGTTAAAGATTTTTTATATTTTTCTATTTCTTGTCTTGCTATATAATCACAACGATTATTAAATTCATTATCTGCATGCCCTTTAACTTTATGCCAATTGACTTCATGAATATTCACTAATTCAATAAGTTGTTGCCATAATTCAATATTTAAAACTTTACCTTTACTACTTTTAAATCCATTATTTTGCCAATTATCAACCCATTTTTGCAAAAAAGCGTTGACAACGTAAGCACTATCACTATAAATATCAACTATACATTTTTCTTTTAAAGCTTTTAACCCTTGAATTACAGCTAATAACTCCATTCTATTATTAGTCGTTTCTTTTTCAAAACCTGAAACAACTCTTTCTTTACCGTTATAAATCAAGATACCAGCATAACCACCTATCCCCGGATTTCCTGAACAAGCACCATCTGTATATAAAATAACATTTTTCATATTTAAATCCAATTAATATTTTTATTTTAGTTTTAATTAATTTTTAATCTATTATAAATTTCTTCCATAGATAAAGTATTTTTCTTTAGAATAGGAAATACTTTTTCTCCATCTTCATCATTTCTAGGCAAAATGTGAACATGAAAATGAAAAACTGTTTGTTCAGCACAACTTCCATTTGCATTTATTATATTTACACCTTTAAAACCACAATTATCAATTAAGTGATTTGAAATTTTTTGAACAGTTATAAAAATTTTATTTAACGTTTCAACATCACAATCAAAAATATTTTCATAATGTTTTTTAGGAATAACTAAAATATGACCATTACAATCATTACTAATATCTAAAAAAGCATAAGTAAATTCATCTTCATATATTTTATAAGAAGGTATTTCTCCTTTTATAATTTTACAAAACAAACATTCCATTATTTACTCCATTTTATTCACTTAATTATTTTCTAATAAATATAAAATACCTAAAGTATTTTCTCCACAATGACAAGTAATAGTGGCTCCAGCAGTAGAAGATAAAACTGTTTCAAAGATATTTTTACTTTTTACATACTCAACTATTTGTTCAACAAATTGTTTGTCAGAACAAGTGTGTGTTATAAAGCAAATATCTTTTTTTATATTACTATGAACTTTAAGCATATCATCTATATATTTCTTTACAACAACCCTAAATTGTCCCATGTATTTGCCGGTATTCTCAATTTTACCATCTTTCAATTCAAGTCTTGGTTTAATCTTTAATAAATTTGCTCCAAATCTAGCAATAGCCGAACATCTTCCACCTTTATATAAATAATCTAATTTATCAACAACAAATGATGTTTGATTTAAGTTTGCTTGATACTCTAGTTGTTTAACTATTTCTTCACAAGTTGCTCCCATTTGAACGAGTTTACAAGCATAGATGACTAAAAGCCCTATTCCAGTTGACAAAGATTTACTATCTACAATATGCAATTTATTACTACCAATTTCTTCTTTTGCCTTAATTGCATTTTGATAAGTTGAAGAAAGCTTACTTGAAATTCCTGTGTAAATTACTTCATTGTCATCTTTTAAAAGATCATTAAAAAAAATTTTAAAATCTTCAACACTTCTTGCTGATGTTTTTGGAAGTGTACCATTTTTATTAACATATTCAAAAATTTGATTAGGTTTTATATTAACACCATCTAAGTATTCTTCATCTCCCAAAATAACAGACAATGGTAAGACAGAAATATTAAATTTTGAAATTTGTTCCTCTGACAAATCAACACAACTATCAGTGCAAATCTTAATCATAAAACAACTCCTTGCTATTTATAAAATTATTATAAAATAAAAATTTCTTTTTAACAAACAATTTTAAAGTTTTTATGAATAAAAATTTATGGACTAAACATAATAAAAAAGGAGGTAAAAATATGTCTAAACAATTTAAACCTGGTGAACAAGCACCAAAATCAGCCAATTATTCTTGCTATGACAAAGATGGAAGATGTGGCGGAAGTTGCTACCTTGAAAAAGGACAAAGATTCCCTGCAACACAACATTCCGGTTCTCATTATGAAATGGACGAAGAATAATTTATTTATAAAATTAAGGTAAAATTTTACTAACCTTAAAACAAAAAAACTTCATTAATTTTGATGAAGTTTTTTTGTACTATTGATATGTATAAAAAATATAGTGTATATATTTAAGCTTAAAACTGCTTATTTTTAAAAAGTGTTTTATGCAGTGCTATTGACGCTGATATTATTAACAAAATTCCTACCCAAAAAAGAATACAAGGTAAAATAATCCAAAATGTTTTATTTGCTAATTTAGTCGGATTATTTTTATTACACATTATGGTAATAACTTTCCCTTCATACATTTCACTATTCCAAAAACTTATTGGGACATCATTATATTTTGTTCCATCGTATCCAAAATCAACTGTTACATAATATTCTTCTTCGCCATCACTATCATAGGAAATACTTATGTTTCTAATAATAGCTTGAATTTCTACATAATTGCGTGAATCTATTCCATAAAAAATTGCAAAAGATATTCCTCCTAACGTTAACAGAATACCTATAAACACAACTATACACAAAGAAATTATTCCATTTTGTTTTAACTTCACTATAACCTTTTTTAATAAGAGTAACAAAAAAAATAGTTAAAGTAAATTAAAATCAAAAGAAAGTTATATAAAATAAATTATTTAATTTTTATAAAATTTAATATTTATCTTTTTAGTTAAGTAATCTTTTAAAAATATCATCTATAAAAAATATTTTATAAAACCCAGTTTAAATATCAATAAACTTAACTTTATTTATTATGTGAAAGTAAAATATAAAATTAAATTTTTAACATTTATTGACAAAAAAATAAAGTAATGATATATTTTAATGTATGCAAAGGTGGTCGAGTGGTTTAAGGCGCACGCTTGGAAAGCGTGTGAGATGCAAGTCTCCGCAGGTTCAAATCCTGTCCTTTGCGCCAAAAAATATAGTTTTAACTAAAAAATCAAGAATTTATCATTATTTTTATATATTTAGTATGTTGTTTAATATACTAAATACAAAATATAAAAAAAATGCCTAAAAGGCACTTTTTTTATTATACTCTTTTTAATGCTGAAGTAAGAACTATTCCACCATTAATTGCACATGCAATTATAAGCCAAATAGTAGCAAGTAAAACAAGAATATATATAATTCTTTCTATTATTCTATTACCCATACTTATCCAGGCAACGAGATTAAAATTTAAAATTCCTACTAATCCCCAATTTAATCCACCTATCATAAGAAGAATTAAGGCAATATAATTTGCAACAATCATTTTTGACCTCCCTTTATTATTATTTTGTCTTAATTAAGATAAAATATACATAAAGGAATTATAAAATAATTGTAATTAAAACTGAATTATAAATAAAAATTAGTTAACTTATTTGATTTCCATTTTTATCAAAACTTTTATCTATAATAGCACCACCATAACAAATACCTTGCTCATTGTATAAAACAACAAATTGACCAGGTGTTATAGCTCTTTGTTTTTCATCAAAATCTACTCGTATTTTTTTATCTTCTAAAATTCTTACTCTAACTTTTTGATCTGGTTGTCTATACCTAAATTTAGCAAAACAAGAAAATTGTTTTTCTTTAGGTTCCTCAGGTATCCAATTCATATTATCTGCAAACAGATAGTCACTATAAAGAAGATTGTCTTCTCCTTGAGAAACATATAAAATATTATTTGCCAAATCTTTTTTTATTACAAACCATCTTTCTCCATTTCCACCTTTTTTGCCACCTAAATTAAGTCCTCGTCTTTGTCCTAATGTATAATACATAAGACCATCATGATGACCTACTACATTTCCTTGCAAATCTTTAATTAATCCTGGTTTTGCTGGTAAAAAATCTTTCAAAAAGTTTTTAAAATTTCTTTCACCAATAAAACAAATTCCAGTGCTATCCTTTTTGTCTGCAGTGACTAAATCTAATTTATGAGCTATTTCTCTAACTTTAGGCTTATCTATATTTTCTAAAGGAAATATAACATACTTTAGTTGATTTTGATTTAATTGACAAAGAAAATAAGACTGGTCTTTATTTAAATCATCTGCTTTTGCTAAATAATATTTACCATCTTTTTCTATTTTTTTTGCATAATGACCAGTAGCTATTTTATCAGCGCCTAATTTTAAAGCTTGTTCTAAAAATGGGCCAAATTTAATTTCTCTGTTACATAATACGTCAGGATTTGGAGTTCTTCCTTTTTTATATTCCTCTAAAAAATAAGAAAAAACTCTTTCATAATATTCTTTTGAATAATTAACAGAAAAATATGGAATTCCTATTTTTTCACAAACTCTTTTTACATCTTCATAATCTTCTTCTGCGGTACAAGCACTATCTTTTTCGTTCCAGTTTATCATAAATAAACCAACAACATCAAATCCTTGTTCTTTTAATAAATAACAAGCTACAGATGAGTCTACTCCACCGCTTATTCCAACAACTATTCTCATTTTTTCTCCTAATTTAGTTCATTTAATTTATATATCTTTTTAGGAATAAAAATTAAACTAATCTATTCTTTAGTTTCACTTTTGTTATTATCTTCTTCTACTTTATTTATATCTTTAATATTAATATTACTGTTATTTTCATTGTTAAAATTATAATCAATTTCTTCGTCTTTTGTTATATCTATAGCAATTGGAACTTTAAATTTTTTCATTATAATCATAATTAAATCAATTGGCCACATAAACATTACAAAACCAATTATAGTTGACAATACGGCTAATAACGCTCCATCATTTATAGCACTTAATTGACTATTGAAAATAGTTATACAAAGGAGCAAAATAAAATCAGTTAAAATTATTCCTCCCCTGTAATAACGACCAACATAAAAACAATGTCCTCCTAAGAAACCAAAAAATATTGCATATAAGGTCAGTTTTAATTTACTGACATCTTTAGGTAAAACTTCGGTTTTTAAAACAAAATCTTTATCACCTTTCAAAATTTTTTTCTTAGCATCTTTGTTGGTTGCAATTTCAAGTCTAGAAAAAATAAGTCCACAATCTGGGCAAGTATCTATTTCTTCATAAACTTTCAAATTACATCTTGGACAAGTTTTTTTTCTTGAAAAATTATCTTTTATATTCACAAATAAATTTTATACTTTTACAACTTAATTGTCAAGTAAAAATAATCACTAATTATATAGCAAGCTTTTCTTTGGTTTTGTTAAAATAAATATATGCTGGATAATCATCAGGACAATTTTTTACTAGTTGTTCAAAATAATAAATAGCTTTTTGAAATTCATTTTCATCATAAAGTAAAACAGCTTTTTCAAATAATCTTTTATCTTTATAAAGCTTGATAGATTTATCTCTAGAATAAACAGATAAATCATCAAAAAGTTCAACATTCTTTTCGTTTAAATTTATATGACCTATTAAGCGATAATCTAATTTAAAATCAATAGGCAAATCATCTAGTGCATCTTTAGTTATTAAAAATTTTATATTCATAAAATTTAATATTTTACTTAAAGTTTCAAAATTTTTGTAAATATTAGAAATAATTTTTATATTTTTATCATCACCACTAAAACCTAATTCTATATTAGCTGAATGAATTATAACTTTTAATTTTAATATTCCACTTCTTTCCCTTTCTTTAAACAGATGAAAAATTGAATGAGCACATTCTATTGCCAAATTACTTCTAGGAAATACTGCTATTACACCATCATCAATTAATCTATCAATAAATCCGTTGTATTTTTTAATTAAAGGATACATTTTATTTTTATATGAATTAAAAATTTGAAACTTATCTTGTAATGAACTATCATCAAAGTTAGCTCCTTGCTCAAGTTTAAAAAAAACAATAGAGGCAAATTTATCAAATTTATTTTCTCTTTCTAAACTTTCCAGTCCATCTTTGCCTAAAAATTTTAATAACTGTTTCGAAATGTTTTTATTTTTATTATAATTTTGAACTACAAAACCTTCTTTTTTATATGAGTTATTTATTTTATTTAAACCGTGTTCAATATTTTTAAATTGTTTAGAACCACCTATCGTAAAATTACTTTTACCTGTTACTCCATCACCTAATCTTAAAATTATCTTTTCCATTTTTCTCATTGGTTTACAAATTATTAAGTAATTAATGTAAAGCAAAAGAATAAATACCAGTGTTATTAAAATAGCCCAAAGGATAGTATTATATTCATTGGTGACACTTATATTTAACAGATTTTTTATAGTATTTGCAAATTCAGTATCTAATGAAGCTAAATCAGCTAATAAAAACATCATAATACCATATATAACTATTAAAGGCAAAGATGAAAAAAAGATTACTTTTTCAAAAGATAAAGATAAGATAAATTTTATATATAAAATCAATCCTAAAATCATTGCTAATATAAGCAAAACTAATGCAATAATTCCTTGAACAGATAGATTTACGCTTATGTTTCCATCATTAAAAACTATACCTTTAAATATCTCCCTTCCCATTATTAAAGCAGGAATTAAAGTTATTAAAAACAAACCAATAAAGATTTTTGTCGAAGTTTTCATATTTTTATTTTTTGCAAACTTGAAAAATGTATGCATTAGTATAAAATTTGTTTTTTTGCACAAAAAAAATAAAAGGAGATTTCTTATGGAACAAAATGAAATGATATGCGAATATCTTAATGCAATTTATCAAAATATAAAAACAGCAATTCAATCTATTGAAGATATATTGCCCAAGGTTAAAAATGAACAACTTAAAAAAGAACTTGCCCAAGAAGAAGATAAATATTTAACATTAGAAAAAGAATGTGAACTTTTTGCTAAAGCAGAAAAAATAGAAGGATTAAAGGATAATAATTGGTTTGAAAAAGCTAAATTATGGAGTTCAATTAATATTTCTACAATGCAAGATAAAACTACAAGACATATTGCAGAATTGATGATATTTGGTTCTTTTATGGGATATATTACTTGTATAAAAGATAGCTTTGACCATAAAAATTTATCTAAAGAATTAGATGAAATTTTAAATAATTTAAAAGAATTTGAAAAGAATAATATAGAAAATCTTATTCCTTTTCTTGCTGAATAATTTCTCTAATTTTAACATTTAAAGGATATTTAATAACTAGCTTTTTAATTTCTTCTTCGTCAATTAACAAACTTTTCTTTTTTGTTGTGATGACAAAAATTGTATGCTTGTTATATTCAATATGTTTTAATAAACTATATAAAGAGACATCATCTTTTACTGTTAAAAATAGTGTTTTAGAATAATTTTTTATCTTTCTATTTACAAGTATATTTTGATATTTACTTTCAAATTTACTATCTAGTGAACCTAATAATAAAAACACAGCAAAAAGACAAATTGTCGGATTAAAGTTAATAAAACTAGTTATAAGAAATATTATGAAGAAAATAGCAGAGAAAATGTAGTTAAGAATACATACAATCTTAACTGCTTTTTTTCTAGAAAAATGTTCACTCATTAATCCAACAAAAATCCTCCCACCATCCAAAGGATAACATGGTAAAAGATTAAAAAGACACAAAATAATAGATTCAAAAACAAAATGATTTAAATAATTATAAGTTACAGGGAATATCCACCAAAGACAAATAGTTATGATAGATAAAATTAAATTAATTAAAGGACCAGCTAAAGCAATTTTAATTTCGTCCTTAGATTCAAAACAATTATCTTTATAATTCAAATTTACTCCAAATGGAGCAATAAAAAAGGAATCTAATTTATAACCTAATTTTTTTGCAACAATATAATGCCCAAATTCATGAGAAAGAACAACAGACACAAATAACAAAAAATCATAAAAAGATAAAAAGATTATAAACCATAAAAATAAAATAATAAATGATGGATGAATAAAAAATTTAATTTTATTTAATTTTAGAACCCTAGTGCCCATAAAACTCCTAGCACTACTTCTGCCAAAATCAAAAATAAAATTAAGATTTTTAAAAGCTTTACTTTATTAATTCTTACCCTAACTTTACTAACAATGTATCTTTCACCACAAGTTATTATTTTATTTTTTTGCATAATAAAATATATGTCGAAAATTGAAGATTTATGTATTATACAGCATCTTTTTTATTATCATCGCCTTCAACTTTAGTTACATCTTCACCTTTTAAGAAATCAGGCAATTCTTCGTTGAATTCAATATCTTCAACATTTCTAAATAAACTATTAGATTCATTATCCTCTTCATCTCTTATTGTGGCAATTCTTTCAAGTAAACTTTCATAATCTGGAAGGTCAGATAAATTTTGTAAATTGAATCTTTTTAAAAAGTTTTCAGTAGTTCCAAAAAGTAAAGGCTTACCAACTGCGTCTTTTCTTCCTACTACTTCAATCATATTTTGATCTATAAGAATTTGCACACTATAATCTGAATTTACTCTTCTAATATCTTCAATTTCAAGTTTTGTGATTGGTTGTTTATAAGCAATAATAGCTAAAGTTTCAAGAGCAGCTCTCGTTAAAGATTTTTCTCTAATAGGATTTAAAACATCAGATATGTAGTTAGCATAAGAAGGATTTGATGAAAGTTGAATTTTATTTTTATATTTTATAAGATGAATTCCTTTTTCGCCACTTAATTCTTGTTCAAGTTCTTTAATAGCATTGTCAAATTCTTTTTCACTTACAAGTAATTTTTCTCTTAAAAATTCTTTTTCAATTCCATCACCTGCAACAAAAAGAATAGAATATATAATTTCTTTTAAGTTAATTTTATCACTCACTTCTGCACCTCATTTGAAATAATGTTAATTTGTCTAAATATAGCTACCTGCTCCACTTTTACACTTTGCAATTTTAACAGCTCTAATAAAGCCAAAAATACATTTATCATTTCACTTTTAGTCATATCAGATGTAAATAATTCCTCAAAAGGAAATCTTGCATGTTCTCTTGCATAATTTCTAATTGAAATAATTTTTTCTGCAACAGTAAATCTATCTTTAGCAATTTGTTTAGGAGCTTCTTTTTCTTTTCCTCTCGCTTGTTGTTTTGCTAAAAGTAAAGCAAATGCATCAAGCAATTTATCAAGCACCATATCTTTAATTATAATTTTAACTTTTTCAGTTTCTTTACCCGGACTTCTGTAAAGTTTATTGATATCTTCAATTTCTTTTAATCTTGCACCTGTTTTTTTAAACAATTCATATTCCTTCAATCTAGCAAGTAAAAGCGACTCACTATCTTCAATTTCTTCAACTTCTTCGCTATCAACTGGAAGTAAATGTTTAGATTTAATTTCCAATAGTGTTGCTGCTACAGTTATAAATTCACTTGCCCTATCCATATCTATTTGATCTATATCTTTCATATATTCAAGATATTGTTCAGTAATTTCTCCTAATTTAACTGTCATAATATCTAATTTAGCATCTTTAATTAAATGTAATAAAAGATCTAGAGGGCCTTCAAAATTTTCAAGTCTAAATTTATACTTTCCATCTATAAAGTTTTCATTATCTATAAAAGTTTCATCTTCTGAAACATTTTCAGTTTGCAAAATATTTTCTTCTTGCATATCTTCCATTAAAACAACCCCCAAAATCCAAAAAATAGATATTCAAATCCATATAGGAAATAACCATAAACATAATCAAATGCACTTGTAATAATAAAAATAATTAAAATTAAACTTCCATATTTTTCCATAAAGCTAACAAATTTATTATCAGGTTTCATATAAGATTTTAAAAAATTAAATCCATCAAGAGGATAAATAGGAAGAAGATTGAAAATAGCGTAAGTAATATTTAATAAAAATCCAAACTGCAAAAAGTATCCTAAAAAAAACAAAAAGGCATTTCCATTTGAAAGTAAGTATGGAACAAAAAAATATGTTAAACCACTAAAAATAAATGCTAAAATTAAATTAGTAACAACACCAGCTAAAGAAACCAATCTTTGTCCGCGTTTATAATTTCTAAACTTTAAACTATCAATTGGAACAGGTTTAGCCCAACCAAAACCAATAAACAAAAAAGAAAGCATACCATATATATCAAGATGATTAAAAGGATTTAAAGATAATCTTCCACTTAATTTAGCAGTATCATCTCCACATTTATAAGCTATAAATCCATGTGCATATTCATGTAAAACAAGAGCCAACATCATAGATAAAATGTAAGCTAAAACAAATATTATTAATTCCCAACCTGAAAGATTAGTTGATAGTAAAAAATACAGCATAGTTGTATTATAATATAATATATTATAAAAATCAAGTAAAAGGATAAAACTTAGAATTAAACAAAAAATTTAATTCTAAAAAACAACTTATAAATTAACTTATAAATTAAAAATTTTATTTTGTAAATTCGACAAAATTTGATAAAATTCTTCTGTATGACAAAACGGGCTTAAACAATTTTATTAAGCCTTTTTATTGTTGCAGTAAGCTTAATACTTCTGCTTACTTTTTTTACTTTTAATAATAAAATCATAAAAAAAATAACTCCATTTTTATTAACAACAAATAATATTTCAATAAAAGTTGGTGAAACTATATCAAATTTTTATCAAATTAGTGACAAAAGAGCTGAATTAAAATTTTATGTAGAAAATCCAGAAAAAATCAATATTAATAAAGAAAATATAACTGGCGTAATTGCTGGAGAAACTTTAGTAAAAATAACTGCCAAATTAGAAAACAAAGTAATTGAATCAGAATTTAAAGTAGATATTTTTAATAAAGATTACAAATTAGAACTTTCTTCTATCGTTGGATGTGAAATTTATCAAAATCAGATAATAGTAAAAGAAAATATATCACAATTTAATTTTAATCTTTATGATTTAAAAGGGGAAGAAATTAAAGATTTTAAATATCAAATTTTTTATGATAATAGAGATATTTTATTAAATGATGAGTTTGGTATGATACAAATTTATACAAAAAAAGATACATCAATAATATTTAATTTTCCAACATATAATTACAAGTTAACTATTGATATAAATTTAATAAATTAAACAAAAAAGTTTCTTCTACTTAAAGTAAAAGAAACTTTTTTATTTACCAATTAACTACTATCTTATCAATACAATCTTTCAAAGACATTTTTTCTATATTTTCTTTGACTATTAAATCAATTTCTTTTATAACATTTCCTTCATTTATGATAGATACCTTACCAATAACTTCACCTGTTTTTGTTGGAGCATTTACTTTTGAAGGTAAATTATAAGAAAGTTCATAATCTTTCATATTTCCTTTTCGAGAAACTACAGAAAAATCTTCTTTAGCATAAACTTCTACATTATCCTTCTTACCTTTGTTTACTGCGATAGATTGAAGAGGACTTGATTGACTAATAATACTTTTATTTTCATAATTAGCGAAACCATAATTAAATAATTTAGAACATTCATTAAAACGAGTTTGACTATTGCTAGCTCCAATAATAACTGAAATAAGTCTCATGTCATTTCTTTTAGCACTAGCACAAAGACAACAACCTGCCTCATTAGTTGAACCTGTTTTTCCACCATCACAACCTTCGTAATATCTCACTAATTTATTTGTATTAACTAATTCTGTTTTTCTTCCAGAAGGATGTATTAATTCATCCATCCAAATTGTACTAAATTTATGATATAAATCATGTTTAACTACTTCTTTTAAAATCACCGCGCTATCCTTTGCACATGAATATTGCTCAGGAGCTGGAAGACCCGTACAATTCACATAATTTGTATCATTCATTCCTAATTCTTTAGCTTTTTCATTCATTTTTACAACAAAGGCTTTTTCACTTCCGCTTATATGTTCTGCCAATGCAACTGATGCATCATTTGCTGATGCCATGATTACGCTTTTCAACATATCACTTGCAGTATATTCAACATAAGGGTCGATAAATACTTGACTTCCTCCCATCCCAGATGCGTTTTCCGAAATAGATATTAAACTTTCTTCAGTAAGATTTCCTTTATCAAATTCTTCTAGTGTTAAAAGAATAGTCATCATTTTAACCATACTAGCAATAGGTAAATGTTGAGTAGCATTTTTCTCATACAACAAATTCCCAGAACTAAACTCAACTAAACATGCACTTTTACTAGTAATGTCCACTTCATCATTTGAGGAAGCAAATGAAGTAAAAGTAGAATTATTTATACAACATATTGTGAGTAGTAGAATAAATATCATGCAAATACTTACTATTTTTTTCATAAAATTTTCTCCTTTGTAAAAATAGTTTTTTCAAAAAATTAGTTTTTATTCAATTAATCATATAACTAAAATAATTTTTGCATTAAATAAAATTAAAAGTAAAGATTCAAATATACATAACCCTAAAAGAATTATCGCACTAATAAAAATTATCCTACTTTTTTGTCTAGGATATTTACAACCCCCAAAACACCTTAAATCCCTCATTGTTTTTGAAAGTAAAGTATAAAACAAAATTAAACAAGATAAAATCAAAATCTGACATGGCAAGACTATTATTATAGAAACTAAAACTCCACTTATTCCGTAAAATATAATCATAAGAGTTAAATTTAATCCTAATAAATAACTTCTGTAAATTAAAAATATTATAGCAATAGGTGATAAATACTTACAAAAAGAACAAGCAAATAAAATTAAAAAAATCAAACATATAGATAATAATCTTAAAAAAAATGTAGAATTTGAAATATTATTAGAAGACAAATCTACAACTCCAAATTTATCAGAAATATTATAATTAGAAGAAGTTTTAGTCGCTACTATTATTCCTGTAAGAATAGAAAGTATTGCTAATGAAAAAAGAATAAAAAGTTTGATTTTATTTTCTTTAACTAATTCTACTACTGGACTTATAATGTAATTAAAATTTTTTTTCTTGTATTTTTTTGTCATATTTTAATCTATGTTTATATAATAAAAAAAAGAACATTAACATCTACTAAAGTCTTTCGTTCTAAAATATGTTTTAATAAAAAAAACATACAATAATGAAAATCTATAGATTTAGTACATTATCATATGTTTTTTTTATTTTTATATTGATAAATTTAAAATAAATTTTTAATAAATAATTATTCTTGAATGTAATCACAAGACTGAGAACTACATTTAATTTTTTTATTTTTTATAATTAAAGGACTTTGACATTTAGGACACTTATCACCTGTGGTAATGTCCCAACTCATAAATTTACACTCAGGATATTTTTCACAAGCATAAAATATTTTTCCCTTTTTACTCCGTCTCTCAATCATATTTGATTTACATTCTGGACATATCCCAACCTTTTTTATATTAAAAACAACAGGTTTAGTATTTTTGCATTTAGGAAAGTTTGAACAAGCTAAAAATTGACCAAATCTCCCCTCCCTTAACAACATTTTACCACCGCATTTTTCACATATTTCATCAGTTTCTTTAGGAGGTTCTTTCATTGTAACACCGCTTGCATCTGCCTTTTCGATTAAGTTTTCAAAACCATCATAAAAACTTGATACTACATGATGCCAGTCTTCTCCTTTTGATGCTATATCATCAAGACGCTGTTCCATATGAGCGGTGAATTTAACATTTATAACTCCACTAAAGAATTTTTCAAGATAATCATTAATCTTTTTCCCTAATTCAGTAGGATAAAGTGTTTTACCTTCTTTTTGAGTATATTTTCTAGAATTAATTACTGTTATAGTTGAAGCATAAGTAGCAGGTCTTCCAATTCCTTTTTCTTCCATAGCTTTTACTAAACTTGCTTCAGTGTATCTTGCTGGAGGTTTAGTAAATTTTTGTTCTATGGTTATTTTTGAACAAGACAATAATTCTCCTTCTTCTAATTTAGGAAGCTTATTATTATCATTATTTTTATTATCTTCTTCAACAAATTCTTTATAAACAGCAGTATAACCCGGAAATTCCATTGTTCTACCATTTGCTTTAAATCCATAATCTTCACAAGTGAAATTAATAGATACATTAGAATATTGAGCTTCACTCATTTGACTTGCTAAAAATCTTTCATAAATAAGTTTATAAAGCTTATAATTATCACTTGTTAATGTTTCTTTAGCCATTTCAGGAGTAATATCCATTGTAATAGGTCTTATAGCTTCGTGTGCATCTTGAGCATTTTTCTTTGTAGAATAAATGTTAGGCTTAGAAGGAACAAAATCATTGCCATACTTATTCTTGATAAATTCTATACAAGCGTTTTGAGCATCTTCAGAAACACGAACAGAGTCAGTTCTTATATAAGTTATAAGTGCAATTTTACCCTCACCTTTTATATCAACTCCTTCGTATAACTGTTGTGCAGCTGAGGTGGTTCTTGCAAGAGATAAACCAAGTTTATTTAAAGCATCTTGTTGCATAGTTGATGTAGTAAAAGGAGCAGGTGCATGAGATTTAGTTTTGCTCTTTTTAACTTCTTTTACAACAAATTCTTTACCTTTACAATTTTCTAAAATTACATCAACTTCTTCTTTATTTTTGGGTTGATATTTTTTGTTTTTATATGTAGATAATAAAGTTTTAATATCATATGAATCTTTTTTCAGGAAAGCATTTACTAACCAATATTCTTCTGGCACAAAATTTTCTATCTCTCGTTCTCTATCTACAACTAATTTTAAAGCAACAGATTGAACTCTACCAGCAGACAACTTAGGTGCTATTTTTTTGCACAATATAGGTGATAATTTGTAACCAACAAGTCTATCAAGAACTCTTCTTGCTTGTTGAGCATCTACTAATTTCAAATCTATTTTTCTAGGATTTTCAAGAGCTTTTGTAACAGCTTTTTTAGAAATTTCGTTAAATTCTATTCTGCAATTTTTGTTTTCATCAAAACCCAAAATGTGAGCAACGTGCCAAGAAATAGCCTCACCTTCACGGTCAGGGTCAGTTGCAATATAAACTTCTTCAGCATTTTCAGCCTTTTTTTGCAAATCTTTTATTAATTCTTTTTTATCAGGAACTATTTCATATTTAGGTTCAAAGTTATGTTTAATATCAACTGAAAGTCCTTTTGAAGGTAAATCTCTTATATGGCCTTTAGTAGCAAAAACTTCATATCCATTTCCAAGATATTTTTTTAATGCTTCTCTTTTAAATGGTGATTCTATTATTATTAATTTCATTCAAACTCCTTTTTAAGTTTATAATATAATATTTATTAAAGTTTCAAATAATCAAGTTAAAACAATATTTCCACCAGGTAGTCTATTAATTATTCCACGAATTTCCATAGTTGTCAAACAAGAATTAAAAATATTTACAGGTAATCCACTTTTTTTTGTAAGAAAATCAACATCTTTCATTCCATCGTTTAATAAAGACACTATTATTTGTTCTTCTATGGATAATTGAAAACTCATTGCATCATTTGATTTATTTAGATTATAATCAATTAAAATATCATCTACACTTGTAACACAACTTGCTTGACCGCATTTAATTATTTCATTTGGCAAATTACTTGTAATACTATCTATATTTCCAGGTATCGCATATAAAGCCTTACCATAATCAAGAGCAAAATCTCTTGTATGAATAGTACCACTTTTAACATTTGCCTCAGTTATCAAAACACCATCACTAAGACCAGCAATTATCCTATTTCTTTGTGGAAAAGAATATTTACTTGCACTTTTATCAGGAAGATATTCACTAACAATTAACCCTTTTGTTGCTATTTCTTGTGCTAGAGAATAATGTTCACTAGGATAAATATTATTAATGCCTGAACCTAGTACAGCTATAGTTTTTCCATTTTGTTTTAAACATTCTTTATGAGCTATACTATCTATTCCATAAGCTAAACCACTAACAATAACTAGCCCATTTTTTGATAACTCTCCTGCAAATTTAGATGTTACAAATCTTCCATAATTAGAAGGTTTTCTAGTTCCTATAATAGAAATTGAAGGCAAATTAAATAAATTTAAATCTCCTTTACAGAATAAATAAAAAGGACAATCAGGTAAAGGTTGAAGTTTCTTAGGAAAATTATAATCAAATTTAGTAACTATAGTTATCTCTTTACTATCAAGATAGCTAATAAAATTATTAACAACATTTTCATCTGCCTTAGCTTTCATTTTTTCATAAATTTCAGATGTTAATATTTTATCAAAATTAGTCTTTTTAAAATTTTTTAAAGTTAAATTATCTCCCATAAGTGTTACTATTTGTTGACATTTTTGATAAGATAAATCAAACATTGATAAAAATACAAAAAACAATCTATTTTCTTCCATAATCTTCCTTTTTATTCTCATAATATAATACATTATTTTTTGATATTTAAAAAATAAATTAACAAATTTTCATTAATTTATTAATTTATTTTTATCTTATGTAAATTTAGTTTTATTTTTTATTCCCAATACTTATTATCCATCGACCTATAAGATATAGCCTCTGCTATATGATTTGAATTTATTTTTTCACTATTATCAAGGTCTGCGATAGTTCTAGCAACTTTCAATATTCTATCGTGTGCCCTAGCACTTAGTTTCAACTTTTGAAAAGCTGTTCTTAATAATAATTCACTTGATTGGTCAAGGTTACAAAATTTTTTAACTTGAGCAGAATTCATTTTAGCATTACAAAAGTTTTTATCGTTACAAAATCTATTTAACTGAATTTTTCTAGCATTATCAACTCTCTTTTTAATTTCTGAAGATTTTTCTTCTTCATTTTCACTTTTAAGTTGATCGTATGTTACATTATCTACTTCAATATGTATATCAATTCTATCCATAATTGGACCTGAAATTTTTGAAAGATATTTATTTACTTGGCTTGGAGTGCATTTACATTCTCTGTCTTTTACACCATAATTGCCACATGGACAAGGATTCATAGATGCTATTAATGTAAAATTAGCTGGATAAGTTATAGTTGAGTTAGCCCTTGCTACTGTTATATTTCCGTCCTCTAAAGGTTGTCTTAAAGTTTCAATTGTGTGCTTAGAGTATTCAGGAAATTCGTCTAAAAATAAAACTCCATGATCAGCAAGTGATACTTCGCCCGGTTTACTATTATTTCCACCACCTATTAATGAAACTGTACTTGCTGTATGGTGAGGACTTCTAAAAGGTCTTTGACAAATTATTCCTTTTTTTAAATCAAGTTCTCCAGCAATCGAATGGATTTTAGTAATTTCAAGTGCTTCTTCAAAAGTTAAGTCTGGCAGAATAGATGGAAAACATTTAGCAAGCATACTTTTACCACTCCCTGGAGGACCTATCATTAAAAGATTATGTCCACCAGCTGCAGCAATTTCAAGTGCTCTTTTAGCTCTCATTTGCCCTTTTACAAAACAAAAATCCATACATTGATATTCATTTTTTAGAACACTTTTATAATCAACTATTTCTAGTTTATTTATGACTCTATTTCCTTGAAGAAATTCTACAACTTCACTTAATGTTTTGACTGGATAAATATCTATACCACTTATGAAACTTGCTTCTTTTGAGTTATCAAAAGGTATAATAAACTTTTTAATTCCAAGATTTCTTGCTGAAATTAATAATGGTAAAACACCTTTTACCTTTCTTACTCCTCCATCAAAGGAAAGTTCGCCAATAAAAACGTAATCTTTTTCATTTTTAATATTATTTTCACAATCACAGCTCAAAATTCCAATAGCTATTGCTAAATCATACAAACTACCTTCTTTTTTTATGTCTGCAGGTGCAAGATTAACGGTTATACGCTTAATAGGATAAGAATAAACACTATTTCTTATTGCAGAACGAACTCTTTCTTTTGCTTCTTTAATTGCAGTATCTGCTAGACCGACTATATCAAATTTAGGAATACCATTACCTACATCAATTTCTACATCTACTGCATAACCATCTATTCCTTTAAGACCTAAACTTTTTATTTTTGATAACATTTTTCCTCTCTATAATCTTTATCATTATAATGGTTATTAAAAATAAAAACAAATAAAATTAAATTAATTATAAATTAAAATAAAAGATAAAATCTAATAAACAAAAAAAATAAATATGTATAAAAAAACAATAAAATCAAATATGAAAATTAATTTAAAATAATACTTTATTTACAACATTACAAATACAATTTTATAAATACAATTTTATTTAATA
>CASEOW010000047.1 GCA_949289785.1 uncultured Bacillota bacterium
ATATTTTTTATCATTTTTATCAATTATTATATTTAATAATTTAAATTTATTAATTTATTTTTAATAAATCATGTTAAAAATTAATTTTTTTTAATATTTTTTATTTTTTAATTTAATTAAATTATATTTTTATTTAATTAATAAATTTATCCTAAAAGAAATCCCTCAATTATTTTATTTTCCGCTTCTTCTTTAGTTAAACCCAAAGTCATCAATTTAATAAGTTCATCGCCTGCAATCTTTCCAATTGCTGCTTCATGTATAAGAGAAGCATTACTATCCAGAGCATCTATCATAGGAACGGAAGTTATTCTAGCATTATTTGTAATTATTCCATCACATTCAACATGTCCAAAGCATTCATTTTTTCCTATTAAATTTGATTTAAAATATTGATATGAATTATCTTTTGCTACGCTATGACTTACTACTTCAACTGATGATTTTTTTCCTAATAGGTTTACTTTAAATTCTGTTTTCGCATATTGATTATCAGTAGTTAAAATATTTTCATTTATTTTTAATATGCTATTGTCTTGTAATGAAGCAAAGGTTTTTCGTATAGAAGAAGTTACTCCTTCTATTTGTAAAGTTTCCATTTCCATAAATGAATTTTGTTTCATAAATATTTTTGTAACAGGATTTAAAATTTTTTCACCACTACCATTTCCTTCCCCGACATGTTTTTCTACATATTTAACATGAGAGTTTTCTCCTATATGGAAAGAGTGAATACCATTATGCACGCTATTCTTGCAAGTTGCGTTGTGTATCCCGCAACCAGCAACAATTAAAACATCACAATTTTTTCCAATATAAAAATCATTATAAACCAAATCTTCTAATCCACCGACAGTTATAATAACAGGTATGTGAACGCTTTTATTTTTTACTCCATCTTTAATCTTAATATCTATTCCATTTTTATTTTTTTTAGGAATAATTTCAATATCTTTAGAACTTTCTCTTGCATAAACTTTTCCATCTTTTCTTATGTTAAATGCACCAGAAGGTATATTGTGTAATCCTGAAATTTTTTCAAGCAATTTTTTTTCAATATCGTTCATAGTTTACCTCACAAGTTTAGAGCATTTATCATTTTGTAAAAATGGTTCAAGCTCTTTAAAAGTTCCGACTTTTTCAATATTGCCTTCTTTAAGTAAGATGATATAATCGGCTTTTTCTAAAATTTTTCTTTGATGTGAAACAATTATATTTGTAGAATTTTTCAATGTATCAAAAATATTAGTTAAATTTTCAAAGCTCCATAAATCTATACCAGCTTCAGGTTCATCAAAAATATTAATTTTAGCATTTTTTGCTAAAGAAATTGCTATTTCAATGCGTTTAAGTTCACCACCAGAAAGTGAATCATCAATATATCTATTTATATAGTCTTTAGCACAAAGACCTACTTTTGAAAGATAATCACAAACTTTAGAAAATTCCATCTTTTTACCATTAGCTATTTCAAGTAAATCTCTAACTTTTAATCCTTTAAATGTTACAGGTTTTTGAAAAGCAAAACTAATTCCTAAGTTTGCTCTTTTATCAATTTCAAAATTAGAAATGTTTTCATTGTCAAAAAAAATTTGACCATCTTTTTGTTTTAAGATGCCCATAATAATTTTAACCAAAGTGCTTTTTCCACTTCCATTAGGTCCTGTAATGCAATATGTTTTATTATTTAAAAATTCAATATCTATATTTTTTAATATATCTTTTTGAATTCCTGAATCTTCTATTGAATAATTTAAATTTTTTATTTTTAGCATAATTCGATTATACATTTTTTAATAAAATTTGTCAAATATTAATACACTGGTTCATTTAAGTAAAATTTAAAAAAAATGTAATTTTATTGACAGTTTAAATTATAAGTTATAAAATAAATATATAAATATTTTGAATTATTTTAAAAAAAATTACAAAGAATAATATAGGAGTAAAAAGATGGGGTTGTGGAGTAGATTTAGAAGTGGACTTACAAGTTTCTATAATGACTTTGGTGGAACAGAAGATTATGAAAGAGATGAAGTGTATAAACATGCCGAGTCAGTTATAGACGGTGAAAATGAGAATGATGATACAGAAACAAGTGAAGAAGAATTAGAAGAATATTCTTCAGAAGCTGATAGTGTTCAAAAACAAGAAAAAAAGGAAATGGAAGAGGAGCAAAATTCAAACCAAAGTTCTCAAAATGAAAAACAAAAATTAAGAGCTATAGTTTCTAAGAAATATAAAAAAAAATTTTCAGCTACTAGAGCAAAAAAAGACGCCTTAACTAAGTATATGAGTCCGTTTCCCGAAGGAAAATGTCCATATTGTCATAAGATGTCTATTTTTAAAAGTTACAGACCTATGGATTTAGTTGTTTTTACTGGATTAAGTTTTTTATTGACAAATGGTGGTGGTAAGGTTTCTTCCTTCTATTGTATGAATAGAAAATGTAGTCATAGTTATTGGAAAAATTATTGCTTTAGATGTGCAGGAGATAGATTTGCAGGTTCTAAGATTGTTTGGAAAAGAATTTCTGGTGTAGATCTATAAAAAAAAGTATGAAATTTGTTCATACTTTTTTATATAAAATTGATAAAAATTTTATTTATTAAACTCTAAAAAAATTGGTTGACAACTGTATTTGATTCCTAAATTTTTCAAAGTTATTCTTTCTTGTGAAGGTAACATATAAGTTGCGTGTGCTTCAGTTCCATTTAACAATCCAAGACAAGAAATTGCTTTTTTAGCTTTTTCATTCGTTTGAGCACTTATAGATAAAGCAATTAATATATCATCTATTGATAAGAAAGGCTGATTTTGTTTTAATATGTTTGCTCTAAAATTTACAATAGGCATCAGAATTTCATCAGAAATTATATCAAAGTCATCTCCTTGTCTAGACATTTCTCTTAATGCATTTAACACCATTGCTCCACAAGCAGAAATATACTTTTTGGTTTTACCATAAATAAATTTATTATCATTTGTTTTAAGTGCTATGCAAGGGAAGCCACTATCCTTTGATAGTTTGTTTGCATTTGTAACTATATCAAGATAATTTTCGTTTAAATCTATTTCTGCCATTAAATATTTTATTCTAGAAACAGTTTCTATTTTTTCTTGACCTTTTTTATAATCACATTCAGCTTTAAAATATCTTCTAATTATTTCATGTTTTGCTTTTTCTTCAACAATTTTAATGTTTGTAATAGAATCTAATAAAGTATTAATTGTCATTTCAGTTGGTGAATTGAAAAACTTCTTACCAGTTATTTTTTCAAGTATATTACAAAGTATAGGGAATGTTTCTATATCTTTATTATATCCAACAGCTAATTTGCCATATTTATTAAAATAATAAGGATCTATTAAATTGACTTCATTTTCATCTGCCATAGCAACCTCAAAAGCAACATTTAATGGGTGCTTAATTGGTAAATTCCAAACAGGAAACATTTCAAATTTTGCTAATCCAGACTTAATTCCATTTTTGTAATCATGATATATTTGACTAAGTGCAGTAGCAAGCTTTCCACTCCCAGCTTTAGGGGAAGCAATTATAACTAGTGGACGAGAAGTAGGTATGTATTCATTTTTACCATATCCTTCTTCTGACACTATAACATCTATATTATTTGGATAACCTTTTGTAAATTCATGTAAGAAAACTTTTTCGTTCATTGCTTTAAGTTTATTTATAAATTTTATTACATTTGGTTGTCCTTTAAATAATGTTATAACGATACTAGAAATGAAAAGTCCTTCTTGCCTAAAAGATTTAATTCTTGTTATTATATTATTTTCAAAACTTTGTTCAAAATCTGCGTTAACTTTATTTTTTTCAATATCATTAGCACTTACACAATATATAATTTCAGCTTTATCCTTCATAGATTTTAAAAGGTCAATTTTTAAATTATTATTAAATCCAGGTAAAACATGAGAAGAATGTTCATCATTTAATAATTTTCCACCAAATTCAAGATATAATTTATCAAATTTTTTCATTTTTGAATAAATTTGTTGTTTTTGTGTTTTTATATATTTATCTTCATCGAACGCGTTTAATGTTTTATTATTTTTCATATTTCCTCCAAGAAAATTATAATATAAAATTTAAATTTTTCAAACAAATAAATAAAACTAGATAAATTGTTTGAAAATATTTTTATTAAAAATTAACAATATGTTTGTAATATAGTTTAAATTCTTGATAAATATTTTTTTATATGCTAAAATAACAAAGAACTTTTACATAGGTTTTTAATTTGGAGATAAAATGAAAAAAATAATGATATTAACTGTTACTGCTGGTAATGGTCATAATGCTTGTGCAAAAGCAATGAAAGAAAAGTTGGAACAAGAATATGAAGATGTAGAGATAAAAATTATAGACCTTTTAAAAACATATTCTAGCGCAATTAATGTTTGGGTTGCTGATAAAGGGTATAGTTTAGCTATAGGCAAACTTAGACACTTGTATAATATGTTTTATGAATATTATTTGTCTAGAAAACCAAGCAAAAGATACAAATGTGCTGCACAAGGAGTTGCAAATTCTTTACTTGCGGGGTTAATGAAAGAAATAAATACATTCCAACCTGATGTAATTTATAGTACTCATTTTTATGGAGGTATTGCAATAAGCAATTTAAGACTTGTTTATGATGTGCCTTGTAAAGTAATAGTAGCTAATTTAGATTATGTAAATTCTCCTTTTTGGGAAGCTTGCATAGGAGTAGATTATTTTATTATTCCAAATGAAGATTTTATTCAACCATCTTTAAAACTTGGATATAAAGAATATCAATTAAAACCATTAGGGTTACCTGTTAATGAAAAATTTTATAAAGAAAAAGATAAAAAAGTTGCTAGACAAGAAATTGGTATTGATGAAAATATTTTCACTATCATGATTATGTATGGTGGCGGTAGATGGGGCGGTGGATTCAATATATTTAAAGATGTGCTCTACTGCTTTAAAGATAGAAAAGTTCAAGTTATTATGATTAATGGTCACAACCAAAAAGATTATGAAAGAATTTCTAAAATGAAGTTTAAAGACAATATTAAAGTGGTAAATGTAGGCTTTACCAATCAAGTAGATTTATATATGAGCGCCAGCGATATTATAATAAATAAATTAGGCGGAACAAGCGCCACTGAAATGATTAATAAACTTTTACCTGCCATTGTAACACCTGTTGTTTCAGGACAAGAAAAACATAATTTGAAATATTTAACCAAAAAAGGTGCCGTTTGTACATTCAAAAATAGAAAAGAACTAAAAAAGGTTATATTTGATTTAATGGACAATAAAGTAAAATATAATAGTATGGTAGAAAATATTTCAAAACTTAGAGTAAATGCTATTGATAAATTAGCAAAATTTATAATGGAACAACCTAAAGCAGAATATAATCAAGAATACATAAATAATTTAAACTATAAGTTAGTAACTAAAAATGTTTTAAAAGCATTAAATAAAGCATATAAAAAAGAACAGATAGAATATAAAAAGGAGATTAAAAATGGGAAACATTGCAGTTGTAGTTGATTCTAACTCAGGAGTTACTTCTAAAGATTTGCAATCACTTAAAGATGTATATGTTATACCTATGCCATTTATGATTGATGGAGAAGAGTATTTTGAAGAAATTAATTTATCACAGGAAGATTTTTATTCTAAATTAGAGAATGATTCAGATATTTCTACTTCTCAGCCAGCAATAGGGCAGGTTATAGAACTTTGGGATAATTTATTAAAAAAATACAAACAAATAATACATATACCTATGTCAAGTTCTTTGAGCCAAACTTGTGAAACTGCTAAAAATTTTGCCAAAGACTATGAAGGAAAAGTATTTGTTGTTGATAATAAAAGAATTAGTGTAACATTAAAACAATCTATGCATGATGCATTGACATTAATAGATAAAGGTTATAGTGGAGAAGAAATAAGAAAGATATTGGAAGATACTAGCGCTGATTCGAGTATTTATATAATGGTTGATACTTTAAAATACTTAAAAAAAGGTGGAAGAATTACACCAGCTGCAGCTGCAATTGGAACTTTACTAAAAATTAAACCAGTTTTACAAATTCAAGGTGGAAAACTTGATTCTTTTGCAAAGGTAATGAATGAAAAAGTAGCAAGAATTAAGATGATTAATGCAATAAAAGGTGATATAGAAAAAAGATTTAAGGAATACGTGGAAGAAAATAAAATGCAAATTTCTGTTGCATATACAAATTGCAAAGATAAAGCAGAAGAATTTGTAAATCAAATTAAACAAGAAATTCCCAATATAAAAATAGCTTATGTAGAACCACTTTCTCTTAGCATTGCATGTCATATAGGCTCAGGCGCCCTTGCAATTGCAATTTCACGAGTATTGTAAGCAAAAAAAATTAAAGATTTTATAATAAGTTTAAAAATAGAATAAAAAAGGAACTTTACATTTGTAAGTTCCTTTTTTGTTGGTTTTAAAAGATTTAATCTTAAAATCTTTAATTTTTATAACTTTATTAAAATTTTATAAGTTTTCTTTTGTTATTCTAGAAAAATCTAAAAAACATTGATTTATAAACTTTTTTTGCATTTCCATTTCTTTACCTTCGTAACTATTTCTCTCTGCAGGAGTCATTTCGCTCATATATTTATTTGTTGATTTATCATAAGCAAGCGAACTAAGAGGAAACCCTTTTTGCATTATATTGCTAGGTTTATTTATGTAATATCTTTTAGGTTTAAAAGTTTTAACATTTAATTGTCCTTTTCCATTTATTATAGCTAGGGCAACATTGACATGTCCTTCACTTTCTCCACCAACTTCGTTAAGTTTTTGAATATAAACATCTAACATTTCTTCATCTGTTAATTCACGATTTCCATATCTTCTCACCATAACTCCTGGTTGATCTTCAGGTTTAAATTTATCAATAATAAGTCCTGTATCATTTGCAATAACGGGGAGTTGTGTTTCTTGATGATATGCTTTAGCTTTTATTACAGCATTTTCTTCTTCAGTCGTTCCATCTTCTTTTGCATCAACTTTTACTTGAATTTCTCTTAAATCTGTTGCATACAACCCGAGTTCTTTTAAAACTTGTCTATAAATTTGAATTTTCCCTTGATTTGTAGTAGCAATCAATATTTTTTGTTCTCTTTTATACTCTTTTCCATTTTCTATATATACTATTTCACTTAAAGGTTCATTTAAAGATGGAATAGAAGCGTTTATACGCTCTTCATAAATTGTAAGTGATTGTATTGGCTCTTTAAACACATGAATACCATTGTTTAAAGAAGATTCTCTTTGTTTTATTCTTTTATAACATTCATTTTTATCATCAGTAAAACGAAGTGCTACAAATTTTGGATGAAATTCATTTAAAAGATTATAAATTTCATTTCTTTCATCAATTCTTGCATTTGTTGCATCTATAACAATTGATTTTTCACCATTCTTAACAGCATCAAATATTCTTTTATAATATTCATTGAATACTATATTATTATCTTCGCTAGAATATTTTTTTCCGATAATATTTTTGTCAGCTAATTCTTGTCTTACTTCATCTATAGAAAATATTTTCGAATTTTTTAGTTTGTTTGCATAAGTTGTTTTTCCTGAACCAGGAAGTCCTATTAAAAGATAAACAGTTATCATAATATCTCCTTGCTTGTTTGTTATTATAATTTTTTACTTATTTACAAATTTATGTTAATTTAAATCTTAAAACAATTTTAATATCAAATTAAATAATATAAAAAATATTTTTATTTATTTTTCAATTTTGAAAGATATTTTAACAATTTTTTTCTATTTTTATATTTAATCTTTTTATATTTTAAACAACTTTTTAGATTTATTCTAGAATTTTTTATTTTTGTTTTGAAATAAGACATTTTCTTTGCAATTTCACTTTCTCCTATAGTTTCTATTGCAATAGAAGAATACATAAACGCATCTTTATCTATTTCGTAAATTATTTTTTTCATATGTGATAATTGATTATTAGGAACTAATGTTAAAAGAAGTGATTTTTTACTTTTTGAAAATTCACCTTCAGCATCTATTTTGGTAACACCTCTATGAAATTTATTTAAAATGCTTTTACTAATTTCTTCTTCTTTATTTGTTACAATATATATCGCTACAATTCTTTTTGAACCATCTAAAACTAAATTAGTTGTTAAAGCATTAATAACTGTTATTAATAATGCATATAGGAATGTGGAAAGACCAGAAGTAATTGCTGAAAGAACTAAAACAAGCAGATTAATAAACATTAAGCAATATCCTGTTTTTATTTTTGGAAAAAGTTTATTTATTAAATTTCCACAAATTTCACTTCCTCCGGTTGAACCACCAAATCTAAATGCTAGACCTATTGAAATACCTGAAAGCATTGCACCAACAATTGAAAATAAGAGTTTATCTTGTTCTGAATTTTCAAGTATAAAAGAAAAATTACCAAATTGCATACAAATTGTATAAGTAGCCGTTCCTACTAAAGATAATATCAAAAATTTCCATCCAAATACCTTTAAGGCGATGGTAAAAATAACAACATTAATTAAAAGATATATAATTGATGTTGGAATACTTACAGATATATTTAAAAATAAATTATGTATTATTAATGCTAATCCAGAAAAACCAGTAGGAATTATATTTTGACTTTCAAAAAATGTTTTGAAAGTAATTCCTCCAAACACACCAGCTAGCGCTACAATTAAAAATTGTAAAGTAAATTTTTTAACATCTTTTTTGTTCTTAATTTTCATCATAATTAAAAATATAACACAACTTAATAAATTATTTCAATATTTTAATATAATTTTGTAAAATTTTCTTTTTTTATATAATTTATTATTTGTATCTTGACTTAAAAAATAAAATGATATACCATATTTGTATGGAAAAATGTTTATTTGTTTATAATCCACTAAGTGGTAAAGGTAAAATAAAAAAAAATGAAAATAAGATTGTAAAAATATTGAACAAGCGATATCAAACAAAATGCGTTCAATCTTCCTATGCTGGACATATTAATAAAATAATTTCTGAGGAAGGTGAAAATTTTGATGTGATTGTTATCGCTGGTGGCGACGGAAGTATTAATGAAGCAGTAGGTGCGGTTGCAAAACTTAGCACTAGAAAAAGAATAGGTATAATACCAGCCGGAACTGTTAATGATGTTGCTCATTCACTTCATATACCTATAAATTTAAAACGAGCTGTAAAAAATATTATTAATGGAGAAGTTTTTTCACATGATATTTTTAAAGTAAACGAAAGATATGGTATATATGTTTGTTGTTCAGGTTTATTTACAGAATCAAGTTATTCTACCAAACAAGAAAATAAGAAAAAACTTGGCGCATTAGCATATGCAATTCATGGAATAAAAAAAGTTTTTTCAACAAAAGCTGTTAATTTAAAATTATGTTATGATGGTGGAGTAATAGAAGGTAAATTTGCATTAATGTTGCTTATCAATTCTAGAAGGGTGGCTGGTATTACACTAAATAAAAAAGCCAAATTAAATGATGGTTACATTGATGTGATTTTAGTTAAGAGTGAAAATGACATTATAAAATTAGGAGCTATAAATAGAGTATTGTTAGTATTTTTAAAAGGAATTACTAAAAAAGCAATGAAAGGAGTAGAAATACTAAAACTAAATAAATTTTCTGTAGTTACTAAAGATGATACTGTTATTAACTTAGATGGTGAAAAACTTGGTGCAGGAAGTTTTAATTTTGAAGTTAAGAAAAAAGGCGTGGATATTATAGTTCCAAGTTTAAAAAAACTGAAAAAAAATATGATTTCAGATTAAAACTAGAAAAATCTACTTTTTTATACAAAAATCATTAAAAGTTTTTAAAAAAAACATAAAATACGCATAAATATTTGACAAAAATCTTGTGTATGATAAAATATATAATTATGAAAAAATTTTTAAAAAACATTAATACATTTGATAAGTGGTTTTTGCAAGGATTAAAAGAAATGGATAATTTAGATTGTCTTTGTATTAATCTTTATGACGAAGAAGATGAAAATTATTATTCATGTGAATTAGCAGGCGCAAAAAGATTTTATCAAGATGGTGATGATTGGAATTTTGATGAAGAAAAAGTATATAGTAGAAAAAATCCTTATAAACTTTGTTCAAAAACTGATGTTAAGGATAGTACAAAATTATTGCTCTTATTCAAAAGATTGTTAGAATATAGTTGTAGTAATAATAAAATTATAAAAATGTTAAAAGGAAAATCTTTAGCATTTGGTTTTGTGGATGGAAGAATGTATTTCTTTAATTTACAATCACAAACTAAAGGAGAAAATTCCAAAGAGATATAAAAGTTAGTTTTTTTAAAAATATTAGAAAAAAAGAATTGACAAAAATATAAAAGATATGATAAACTCATTCGTGTTGATATAGGCAAAGGTTAAAATAACATGATAAGTTCTATAAATCAACAAAAAAAATTAAGAATAAAAACAATAAGGGGAGATACTCAAGTGGTCGAAGAGGCGGCCCTGCTAAGGCTGTAGGTCGGGCAACCGGCGCGAGGGTTCAAATCCCTCTCTTC
>CASEOW010000048.1 GCA_949289785.1 uncultured Bacillota bacterium
TATAAAGTTGTTGCTAATTTAAATAATTCACTAATCGACGATGGTCAAATAAAAATTCTAATTTGTATTTTAAATTTAACTTTAAATTTTAAAGATGATATCAGTCTTGCTAGTGTGTTAAATTCTTATATAGGCGGATTTTCTCTAGATGAAATAGTAAAATTAAAAGGCGAAGGTTTATTGTGGCAAAAAGTAATAGAATCTGAAGATGACAAAGTAAAAAGCTTTAAACAGCTAATTGATGATTTTAAATTTGATTGTCAAGTTTTTGGAATTAATAAAGCTTTTAGAAAATTATTTAACAAAACTTTATATTTTTCTTATTTATCCAACATTGACGCTTCTGGAGTAAAAAGAGGCAACATTGAAAAATTTTTATCTATATTTTTAAGTAGTGGTTTTGATTTTAATATTCCTAGCTTTTTATCATATTTAAATAATAGTGATGTTAAATCAGTTCAAACTCAAAATAATCAGGATTGTATAACAATGACAACAATTCATGCAACAAAAGGTTTGGAATATCCTATCGTTATTATTGCAGGAGCTGGTGAGAAGTTATCAAAACCTAATATGAGAAGCTATAATATTGAAGACGAATTTGGCGTAGGAACAATGATGATAGATTTTGAAAATAACATTAAATATCCTTCACCTAGTTTTCTAGCTAACAATTTATATAAAAAAAGAAAAGAATTTATCGATGAATTGATGATTTTCTATGTTGCAATGACAAGAGTTCAAAACCACTTATTTATAATAGGTCAAAAGCAAGAAAAAGATATAACTTTTTCTGATGATGTATTTGATTTAAGTGATTATTTAGAGATTATTTTCAATTCTTTTGGTCAATCATTTACATCACAACTTTTTAATCAGGAAAAAATTTTGACAGAAAACTTTGAGTTTTTAGTTGTTTCTCAAGATAATGAATTAGATAAAAAATCTACTATAAAACAACAAAATATTATTAAAAATATTAAAAATTTAAAAAATTATATTTATTTTAATTATCCATATAAAGATGTATGTAAACTTAGTTTTAAAAATTCAGTAACTGGAATTTTAAACTTAGAGAATGAAGAAAAATTAGCTTTACTAAGTACTTCTACTCAAATGAGTAATAATGAAAATTCTATAACTCAAGGTCTTGCATATCATGAAGCATTGAAACTAATAGATTTTAATAAAATTTCAAATTATGAAGATTTAGTAAAAGAATTAAAAATCATAGAGCCATTAATGACTGAAAATTATATTGAGTTTATTGATAAGCAAATCTTGTATAATAATATTTTAATAATAAAAAAAGTTGTAAAATCACAAAAAGTATTCAAAGAAAAAGAATTTGTTATGAGTTGTTCGCTTGAAGAAATAGGAGTGAAAAATTCAAAAGAGAATGTCTTAGTTCAAGGAATTTGCGATTTATATTCTCTGGGCGAAGAAAATATTTTAATTGATTATAAATTTACTTCTATAGAAAATGAAAGTAAATTAAAAGAAAAATATTTGAAACAATTAAACCTTTATAGTCTTGCATTAGAAAAAGCATATAATATTAAATTAAATAAAATTTACTTATTATCATTAAAAAATTGTAAACTTGTCGAAATTATTTAATTTAATATTAAAATTATATTTAATTTAACATTAAAAATTATTTTAATTTTCTATTTATTTTATTTATAATTTTAATATTAAATTTATATCAAAAAATATAATTATTGATTTTAAAATACAAAAGTTATATTTTTATAACATAAAAAATATAAAAAAATACTTTAAAAATAATAAAAAAAATACGCAAAAAAATAATAAAAAAATATTAAAAAAATATTAAAAATATTAGTAAAAAAAATATTAATGTGTTATACTAAACTTAAGTTATAAGGAGAAAGGTATGATATCAATATTGAACTCAATTGATAGTTCACTTAAAGTGTTCTTTAATCAATTAACTGAATCTTTAGGCTTTGGTGGATACTTAGGAATAGTTTTAGGAGTTGAAGCACTATTTGTTCTGTTATTTGTAATTAAAACTGTTTTTTCTTACGAAGCTAGACTTAAAAGAAGTCTTGATAAAGCAAATCAATGGCTTTTTAGATACAAAAAAATTGATACTAATAATATCAAAGATTTTAATAGTGTCATAAAAAAAGGACCTAAAAGACTTGTTTATTATTGGCAACAATTTATTCTTTATAGAGATGGTGGACCTTCTGCATATATGACAGAAGAAAACATTATTGAAAAACCTTTAAAAACAAGCAGTTGGAAAAGTAATATTAGAAATCTTATGATGATTACTGGTGTTTGGGCAGTAATTTCACTTCTTTTTGGTATTGCTTCTCAGGCTGGTCAAACATTAAATTTTCAGTCTATTGCTGTTACTTTATTTTTACCTATGCTTGTTCTATTGTTTGGAACAATCGCTATTATATTTTTAAAGGGCAAACGCGTTTTAAATCTTGATGATATTTATCATATATATCACATTTTTTCTAGATTTATAACAAATGCTTGCGTTGACCTTCCACCATATATAGATTTTGATCTTCTATTTACTGCAAAAGAAATTGAAAATGGAAATCCACAACTTCGTGAATATTATGAAGCAAGAGCAAGAAAAGCTAAGGAAGAGTTTGAAAAAGCCAAAGAAGGCGATGTTGAAGTTTCAGAATTTAACTTTGAAAATGTTGGTGTAGACGGAGCTCTTCTTCTTAAAAGAGCTATGAAAGAAAGCGAGCTTTATATTAATAAAAAAACAGCAGCTTTATCAGAAATTGCTCAAATTGAAGGACAAAAAGAAGCTCTAAAAAGAAATTTTGAAAATGTTCAAATTGACCTTCAAAGAAAAATTCAAGCTTCAAAAGAAAACATTCAAAAGTTAATTGAACAACAAGCTGCAACAACTAGTAGAATTGAAGTTGGCTTACTTAGACAACAACAAGAGAAAGAAGCAAAGAAAAAAGCTCAACTTGAAAAAGACTATGAACATGAAGAGCAAAGATACAATTCTTCAAAAGCTGAATTAGATGCTGATATTGAACAATTAAATAAAGTTCTTGATGAAAGTCTACAAACTGCTCAAAAAGGAATGGCAAGCGAATATTCATCATTCTTTGAAAAGGTTATGAAAAGTGCTTATCTTACAGCTTCTAACAAAGTAAAAGAAGAAAAAGAAATTCTTATTGAACAAAGAGATAAAAATGAACAAGAATTAGTTAATGTTCAAACTCAAATTAAAAGACTTATGGATGAAAATGAAACTCTTAGAGCTAAATTAGAAAGTGTAAAACCTGATTTTAAAAATGAAAAAGTTTCTGAAAACGAAAAAGGTCATTATGATGAAAATGGAAATTATATCTATGAAGATGGTTCATACCACGATAAAGATGGAAATTTCCACGATGTAAATGGTGATATTTATGATATGAATGGTTCTTTAATCTATTCTCAAGCACAAAAATTGGCAGAAGAAGAAGCTAAGGTAAAGGAAATTGAAAATAGCCAAGAAGAAGCATTTGGAGCACATATTGATGAAAATGAAGAGGTTGTAAAAGCAAAATCAACTAAGAAAAGTCCAGGAAGACCTAAAAAAGATGAGAGTATTGATAATTCAACTTCTCAAGATGAAGGTGAAAAAACTCCAAAAAGAAGAGGAAGACCTAAAAAGATTTCTACTGAAAATGAAAATCTAGAAAATGCAACTCCTAAAAAAAGGGGAAGACCTAAGAAGGAAGTTACAGAAGAAATAATTGATAAAAAACCAAAGAAAAGAGGTAGACCTAAAAAACCAACTCAAAATGAAAATGATATTTCTTCAATTAATGAAATGATACAAAAAGAAGAAGAAAAACTAAGTGATATTCAAAACGAAATAAATTCTACTCTTGATAATGCACTTGAAAATGAACAACCACAAATTGAACAAGAAAGAGAAAAACTTTTAAAAGAAGTTGAATCTTTAAAAGAACAAGCTAAGATAGCAGGTGAAAGTGGTAGTGAAGAAGAACTTTCTAAAATTAATTCTAGACTTGAAGAAGTTATTAATAAATTATCAGCTTTGAATTCTGATAATAAATAATTTAAAAAAAATAAAGTGAACCATGAAAGTTAGACGACTTTTAGAGGTTCACTTTTTTAATTAAATATTTTACTATAAATTGTTTTGTAACAAAACATTTTAAAATATTCTGTCGAAAAAAAGAATATTAATACTTTTTTTGTTGAGTATAAATAATTTATAACATATTCCACAAATTAATTAACGAAGGAGGAAAAAATGAAAAAAATTCTAGTGGGTATATTTGCTCTGATTCTACTCTTTACAGGGGTTGGTATATCTAATTTAAGCAAAATTTCTTATGCGGAAGAAATTACAAAGGTTGAAAATGTTACATCTGTTAAAAATAATGAAAAAGGTTTTGCTGATAATAAAAATTTAGAAACTAAAGATAGTGATAAGAATTTTCCTATTAATACTAATGAAATCAATTCACAAATTATAGAATATGAAAACAATGAAAATTTCAGTGTTTGCGTTATAGGAAATGCTAGCACTTCTGTAAAACCAGATAAGGCTTATGTATCTGTTGAAATTCAAACTATTGATAGTGAAATGAAAAACTCAAAAGACAATAATTTTAAACTTTTTGATAATGCTGCAAACGCTCTAAAAGAAGCAGGTCTTTCTGATAATAATATTGTTTTTGATAGTTTTTATTCTTATCCAAGTTATGATTGTAGTGGAGTAAGACAAGTTAATGGTTATTATACAACCACAGAATTTACTTTTATGGTAAACGATTTAAACAATTTACAAAACCTTATTGATACTATTTGTGAAAATTCTGTAACAAGTGTTAGAAATATAAGATACGAAATTTCAGAACAAGAGAAGATATATTCCGACGTTATGTTACAAGCTTTAGAAAATGCAAAAGTTAAAGCTCAAAACTTGACAGGAAAAGATAGTTTAACTATAAAGTCTATAAGAGAAGAAAGTGTTTACTCTTGCAGTAGTTTATATAAAAATTATTGTGAAGGGGCAAATATTAGCGATTATATAGGAGATGTTAACATTGAGGCTAGAGTGGTAGTAGAATTTGAATAATTTATTTATTTTAATATTTAAGCAATATAAAATTTATATTGCTTTTTTTATTATAATTTTATATTTAATTTAATGTTACAAATATAAATTTGACAAAATATTACTATTTTCTTATAATAAATTTATTTAAAGGATAAATATGAGAATAGGCATAGATATAGACAACACTTTAACTGACATTAAAGAAAAACTAGAAAAAGCTGCGTATGATTATGCAATTAGTTTAGGTAAAAAAATAAATTTAACAAAGCATGAAGAAGATCCATATAATGATGGGAATATTTATAGAAAGAAATATAAATTTAATGATGAAGAATTAATGTTCTTTTTAAAAAATATTCAAGAAAGTATTGCAAATAATGCAAAACCTCGTCATTTTGTAGTTAAAGCTTTAAAATTATTAAAAAAACAAGGAAATGAAATATATATAATTACTGCAAGAGATTATGAATTTCATGATGATCCTTATCTTTATAGTAAAAACTGGCTTGATAAAAATAAAATTGTTTATGATAAAATAATTGTGAATGCAAGACATAAAGCTGGCACGTGTTTAGAAAATCATATAGATGTTTTTATAGATGACCATTTTTTAAATTGTAAATCAGTTCTTGATGTAGGTATTCCTGTTATAAGAATTGCTGATAAAAAAAGTTTTGAAGAATATCCTAATCTTATTTCGTTAAGTAATTGGAAATCTATTTATAATTATTTAATGCAAATAAATTTAAATAAAATTTTAATATAGAAAACAAAAAATAAATTTATAAAAACAATGAATTTTATTAAAAATTATTATAAAGAAACAAAAGAAGAAAGTATTCATACCTTCTTCTTTTATTTTTATAAATAAAGTTTATATCATTATTTTTTATACAACTATTAAATGAACATAATTTTTTATTATTAAATTATATTTTTTTATATGATTTATCTTTACTTTTTTTTGCATATTTTTTTAATAGTTTTAATATATGTTTTAAATGTTTTATTTTGCAACAATTTTTTTATTTAATAATTCTAAGCCATTCAAATTTTCTTTTAAAATCTCTTGATAATTTTCTTCTTTAATTTTTATTTCACTACTTAACACTAAATCTTGTCTATTTTTTAAGTCTTCAGCAACTTTATCCCAATTTATATTACCCTTTCCTATTACTAAATGTTCATCTATGCTACCAAAGTTATCATGAATGTGTAAAACTGAAACATATTCACCAAAATTTTTCATTATATCAAAATTGGGGGTTAAAAAATTTTGATGCCCGTAATCAAAACAAATTTTTAAATTTTTATGTTGAATATTTTCAAAAATAAATGGTATTTCTTTGTCTGAATATAAATTCTCTACACATAAATTTATATCGTATTTTTCGCATATTTGTAATATTTTCAATATTCTTTTTAATCCAATTTCAGATGTAATGCTTTCTTTACTGCCATTTAGATGAACTACAAAATTTTTACTATAATCATGACATAATTCTATTTGATTAATAAAGTTTTCAACTAATTTTTCTCCTTCTTCATTATCGAGCCA
>CASEOW010000049.1 GCA_949289785.1 uncultured Bacillota bacterium
CTATCTACAGATAGTGAAATATTATCTGCTACTTTACATATTCTATTTTCAGTTCTACCATTGTAAACAAGTGTTAATTTATAAGTTATATCAACCTTGTATTCGTAAACATTAACGACTGTTTTACCTTCACAAAAAGCCTTGAAAGCTGGCGTATAATTATTAACCACATCATACACTGCAATACCTTGACCATCTTTTTCCGTGTAATAACCACTGGTTTCATAAAAATTGGCATTTTCAATACCAATTTCACAATAATATGTAGTAGATAAATCTACATTGATTGAACTATTAAGGTCATTTCCGTTTTGATAATAAAAATTAATAGTTGTAGTATTTACCTGTGGGGTTTCTGTTTGATTATTTTTTTTATCATCAAAAGCACTTTAATTTTGTTAAAAATATTTTAGCGCTAAAATAGACAAAAAAAATGACCAAAAGTGAAACTTAATTACTTTCGGTCTTTATTTATAAGATACTACTTAAATCAATATACATGTATAACATAACTACAAAATATTAATATAATTTTACAATATTTGAAATGTTTATTGCTATTTATAAATCAGCACCAATTGCATGTCTTGTTTTTTGTAAGTATTCTTTAGCAACTTTTCTTGCTTTTTCAGCACCTTCTGCTAATATTTTATCAACTTCTTCTTTGTGATTTTGATAATAATTAAACTTTTCTCTCATAGGTTTAATATATTCATTCATTACTTCAAATAATTCTTTTTTAGCCTCTCCCCAACTTAAACCATTCAAAAGTTTTTTGTCAAAATCTTTTGATTGCTCAGTAGTTGCAAATAATTTGTATATTTTATTTATAGTACAATCTAAATTTTTTGGTTCGCCAGGCATTTTACTATCTGTTACTATTTTGTTAATAGTTTTTCTTAATTGATCTTCTGTAGAGAAAAGCTGAATAGTGTTACCATAACTTTTACTCATTTTTCTTCCATCTAAACCAACTAAAGTACAAGTATCTTCTTGTATATATTCCTTAGGAAGAATAAAAACATTGCCATACTTATTGTTAAAATAATTAACAATATCTCTTGCAATTTCTATGTGTTGTTTTTGGTCTAAACCTACAGGCACATAGTTTGCACCAAACAAAATAATATCTGAAGCCATTAAAATCGGATAGTTGTATAAGCCCATATTGACCCCGTTATCTTTGTCCAAACCTTCTTTTTCATTTCTTTCTGTAAAAGCCTTATAAGCATGAGCTCTATTCATTAATCCTTTAGGAGTAACATTACATAAAATCCAATTTAATTCAAAATCTTCTGGTATGTCAGATTGTTTATAAAATATAACTTTATTAGGATCTAGTCCACAAGCAAGCCATGTGCAAGCAATATTATAAGTATATTCTATCATTTCTTGTCTATTAGACAATGTTGTTAATGCATGATAATCAGCTATAAAATAAAAACAATCGAAATCTTCATTATTGCTTAATTCTATTGCTGGTTTGATTGCCCCTAAATAATTACCTATATGAGCATAACCCGTAGGTTTAATTCCAGTTAAAATTCTATTTTTCATTTTATTCCCCTTTTTAATAAAATGTTTTTGATGATAAAACTAATAAATGTTTATTTAAACTTTTATTTTTATTATTTCACTATTAAAATATAATAATTAATAATTATCACATTATTTTTTCTTTGTCAAATTCTTTACATAATTTTAATATACTTAGCGTCAACTATTTTAGTAGCTTGATCAACTATTCCAAATAATATCTCTTCTTTTAAATATTTTTTATAATTTTAAATTTAAAAATATATTAATGTTGCTACGAATGAAAATATTTATAAGGTTTTATATATTAAAAAAGAAAACTAATGCTTTATAATGTTTAATATTTTATAAAAAATTAAACCTTACTTTTATTATTTTATAAAATATTATAATAATTATTTTATGTAATACAAAATAATTTGTATTGTATAATTCTTATTTACTCTTGAAAAACATTTTATATAAAAATTTTCAATTTATAACATTTTTATATTACAGTAACTTTTTAGAAGTATCAATTTGTGCTTTAAAAGTTGCACCTTTCGCCCACTTTATATATTTAGGTAAATCATTTAAATTAACAAATGTTCTTTCATTTGTTTCCCATTCCTCTTTAAAAGGCAAAATTTTATCAATTTTTGCAATATATCTTAATTGATAATATTTGTTATCATTTTCTACAACTTCAACAGCACCCATATATTTTATATCTTTTATAGTTACACAAGCTTCTTCCATAACTTCACGATTAAGTGTTTTTATAGGAGTTTCTTTAGTTTCAGGATGACCACCTGGGATAATCCATGTGTTACCATTTTTTACAATTAAAAGCTTATTTTTTTCATTATAAACAAAACCACCCACTTGAGTATATTTTTCGTTGTTTATTTCAAAATCTTCAACCCATCTTATTTTACAATTTGAAGAAAGTATTTCATAAGATTTTGATTCATCTCTCCAAATTTCAAATTCAAACCATTGTTCTTGAAATTCAGTCAAAGCTCTAATTTGTTCATCACTATAATTTTTGTCTTTCGGAACAACGACCAATTTATCATCATTATCATTAATTCTATGAATAACTGCTATAACTTTTCCTTCAAAAGTTTCTAGTGGTTGGTAAACTCCTAAAACATAAGCGTCTAATTCTTCACCATCACCAGAAATGGTGTTTGGAATATAACCATAATTTACAGGATAAATAAAACCATGTTTAGGGTGTTTACTTCCCATTGGTCTATCCATTTTAACAACAACTATTTTATTAATATATTCTTTACTCATAACAAAACCTTTAAAAAATATTCAATTCTTTATTTTTAAATGCTATTAATTAAATTTAATATTTTTTATATCATTATAAACATTTTGAACTTTTTCCTCAATTCCCTCTATAGCAACAACTCTCATTTTAGGACTTATGTAATCATCAATTTCAAATTTTACACCATTTTTCTCGTAAATGTATCTAATTCTATTGTTGTTTGCTACTTCATAAAATTCTAAAACATTTAGGGTAGATAAAATCGCATCTCTATTTTCTTTAGTAATTTTTAATGGAATACTTTCATCTGAAATTTTTAAATTTTCGTTACTATTCTTAACATTTTTAAAATCAAGTAAAGAAATTTCGCTGTCATCTTGAATTTCTGTAGTTATTCTAGCAATAATATGAGTATTGTTTTTGTTTTCAAAAACGATTCTATTTTGTCTTATAACAGATTTTTTTTCATAATTATTATCTTCACAATATTTAATATAAGGTTGTATTGATTCAACTTTAAAACTATATTCATATTCTTTCATCTTTATCCCCCCCGCATTATTTTAATGTTTTTATTTTTAATATATCAATATTGTAAACTTTTTTATATATATCCGTAACATCCATTGTTATAGATTTTTTATAATCTAATTCTAAATCTGAACAAATTTCTTTTATTATTTCTTCATTCTTCCCTTCAATTTCTAAATATGTGGGAATCAGTGGCCAACTATCAATATCTATTTCGCTATTCTTATATTGGAATTGTTGCCTATAATTTTCTTGATAATTTCGAGCTTTTAATCCTATTTTAGTTAAAATTTTATCCATCTCATTAAAATCATCAACTATAACTTCGGTTTCATTAGTCCCATCTATTTTATCAGAATTTATTTCTTTAACTGCTAAAGTGGTGGTTTTCCCATTAGTTCTTAAACGAAGCCAACTATTTTTTTGTGGTTGTATTAAATCGTATGTTTTTCTTACTTGTAACCAATTCCCAATTTCTTTTGCTCCAAGTTCTTTAAGTCTTTTTAAAATTTTATCTTTATCTATCTCTAAAAATCTAACTTCGTATTCTATTTTCATTTCTCCCCTTTTTTGTATAACTCATAATAACATATTAATAAAATCAAGTAAATAAAAATTAAAAAAATTTAGTTTTATTATTACTTATCTTAAAATAAATTTATTTAATATTGCAAAAGTAAAACTATATGATATAATAAATATGAGGTAAATATGTTAAAGAATATTAATGAAGAATTAAAGCAATTAGCTTTAGACTTTTATGAAAATGTATTATTTAATAAAGTTCTAGACCCTTCCAATATTTTAGGATGTATAATTTATGGCTCGTCAACAACTGGTGCTCTACAAAAATCCAGTGATATTGATATGCTGCTTTTAGTAAATAGTGCTGAGTTTACAACGCGTGGAGTCAGTTTTTATAAAGGACAAAAATTTGAATATTTTGTTAAACCAATAGAAAAGTTTTTATCCGAAACTATAAAATATACAAATTCAAATACCCCTTCTCAAGTAGCATTATACCAAAATGGATACATTCTAATAGATAATTATGGTATTGTTTCAAATTTTATTAAAACTGCAAGAGATTTTTATATTAAAAATCATAAAGGGAAAAAACAAAATGTTCAACTTGAACTAGCTCAAATTTCAAATAGAATTTGTAGTTTAAAAAATATATTAGAATCAAATGGTGTTGAGTTTGATTATGTATATTTTAATATATTAGAAATGATTAGAACTTTTCAATCAGAATACAATGGTGAAGCTCAAGTAGGATTTGCTAAAGCCTATAAAGTTTATAATGATAATGAATATTATGATAAATATGTAGGTAAAGATGCAGGCAATAAAAAACCTGATAACACTTTTGTTAAATTATTTAATGAATGTGTTAAAAATAATAAAAACAATTTGGAAAAATTACAAAATTTAACTAAACTTTATAATTTTATTAAAAGTTCAGTTAAAGAATTTAAAGAAGAATATGAAATAGAATTAAAATAAAATTTTATACAAATCAAAAATTTTTGTTATATCAAAATCCACTTAATATTCAATTATCTTTTTTATCATTAATAATTTGCTCATCATTGGATATCGTTGTTAAATCGTTTTTAATAAAGTTACACTCATGTTTAATATTAAAAGTTTTTAGATATAAAATCAATGTTGGAATTAGTATTAAAATAATAATAGATAAATTAATAAATATAGACCAGCCTAAATCAAGCCTATCTAATATTAAACTTGTCATAAGAGAAAAAATTATGCCTCCTAAATTTTCTGCTAAGTAATAATAACTATAAACTTTAACTATTCTTTTTTCTCCAAAAATAGTTATCATTGTATTTTTAATATTCAATCTATATGGATTTCTAGTTATGTACATTATTATTACGGAAATAATAATGAGAATTAATTTAACAATAAAAGTCATTTCTATAAAATAAATTATTCCCATTAACAATACACTTATTAAAAACAAAAAAATTACAAATGGTAAAAATTTACAACCTAATTTCCTTTCTATCTTATAAGAAAAAACATTGCAAGTCGCAGTTATAATTTTTACACCAAAATATATCCACCCTAGCAAAACTGAAGTAGTTCCAATTTCTTGAAGAAAAGTTTTTGCACTACTACCAAATACTTCAGCAGCTCCCCAAAAAGCAAAAGCAATAAAAGCTATAATTACAATAGATTTTATATATTCTTTGTTTTTTATTTTTTTATTTTCAGCTTCTAATTTATTCTGATTATTATCTTCTAAATTTTTATTTGTTATTTTGAAAAAAAATGTCGCCAAGAAAGCTAAAGATAATAAACCAATATTAATGTAATATGAAATAAAAAAATTTATTTGAAAAAGATAGCCGGTAACAATCGCACTTATTGCTTCCAAAATCCACCAGCTTGCAGAAGCTTGTCCTTCCATTTTAGAAGCTTCATTGTTTTTATTTCCATTACACAAGTTTCCCAATAATTCAGTTGAATTAACTGATATAATTAAATTGCCTATAGACTTAAATATAATAAAAAAACACATTAAATAAATATTATTGACCAAAATAAATGCAAGGATATAAATGATTAGAGATATTGTTCCTAACCTTAATCTATTTAAAACAGAAATTTTATTTAATAATAAATTTAAGGGTAACGATAATATAGTAATAAAAAATAAATCTATTGAAGTTATTAAAAAAACTTGCGAAAATGAGTATCCTTTTACTAATGTTAAAAACATGGTTTCCAAGGTATAATAAAATAGTAAATCATACGTGAAACTTTTAAAAATTATAAATAAAACTTGATTCTTTTTTTCATATGAGTGTTCCATTTCCTAATTTTAACACAAAAAAAAATTTTTACAATAATTTTATACATCATTTTTTTTAATTTGATAATTTATTTAAAATCAATTTTTTTAAATAAAATCATAGTTCATAACTAACTCTAAACCTTTTTTTGCTTTACTTAAGAATTTTAAATTTTCTTCACTTGTATTATTTTCTTCTACTTTTTCTCTTATTGTTTGGATAATTGAAATAGCTTGATGACATTTTAAAAATATCTTTAATACTTCAATTTCGTAATCCGATAATGGATATAGTTTATTATATTCAGTTAAAAATATTAAAACTCTTTGCTTTGATATTTTTAGATTATTCAAATCTAAACATAAATCACAAATTATGACAGCTATATCCACTATCCTAGGCAAATAGTTTGAAACGGAAAAATCAATAAACCACAATTTTTTATTTTTATCTCGTAAAATATTTGTTTCTATAATATCTCCATGCACAAAACCATATTTAAGTTTAGAAAAATCAATATCTTTAAAATCTTTTAATACATTCACTATAAAAAGTTTATATTTTCCTTCTAATAGTTTTTTATTTTTCAAATACTCTTTTTCAAAATTTATAATTGCCCATTTATCATATATAAATTCAGGACGATAATCGATTAAATTAAGCCTTGCAGTTTCTTTTGCGATTATTTTCAACTCATCTTCACTAGGAAGTTTATCAAGCGTAAAAAAATCTTTACCATCTATATAATCCATAACAATCAATCTAAATTTTACATTATTTATAGTAGTTATTAATAGATTTTTTCCATTAATATCATAAATTTTAGGACAAGAAAACCCATATTTATACGGTATTGAACCTCTGTCTGCAAGATTTTGACAATCTTTGTTCGTCCTTAATTTTGAAAATATTTTTACAACAAATATTCCATTAATAGTTTTAAGTATAAAATTGTAATCTTCATAACCTATTTAAATTAATTTATTACTAATGAAATCCCCGAGTCTATAAAGATTGCAAACTTCTTTTGATAAAAGTTCTAACGAAAAATTCAAGTCTATTCTTTTTTCGAAATCGTTCATATATATCCTTTTATTAAATCAGTTTTTCTTATTTATAATTTTATCAACCATTTTGATTTTTACTATATAATTTCTTACCATAGTACAGCGTTCTCAGTTTATCAACTCCTAGTTCATTTTCTTTAAAATTAAATCCATATGAATTAAGTTCATTTAATAATTCTTTTCTTTGTTGATCAAGTGGTAATTCGTAAAATTTTTTATTTTCCCAATATACCAACAAACCTACATCTTTTATATCTTGCAATTGTATATAATTATACCACTCAGGTTTTTTATATTGAAAATCTAATTTAATAGTGTCAAAAACTTTTTTAAATCCTTGCTTAATAAGTTCATCTTCTTTTTCTTTAATTTCACTTTCATTAATAATCTTATCTTTATTTACTCCAATAACTGCATCTAATTTCCTAATTCTAATGCAAGCGTTTTTAATTTGATTTTCTGTCATATTATCAAAATTTGTTTCTTTAGTATAATACAAATCGTGTGTAATACAAGCAAAAGATAAAATTAATCCATGTTTTACTAACATTTCGTGATAGAAAATAAGGTTTTTATCAAGTTCCATTCCAACTTCTACAACTAATTTAGACATCTTTACTCCATTTTATATATTCATTTTAAATCTTCTAATATTTTTTTATAAATTTAATTATTTTTAATTTATTTTTTATAATATTAATTATAAGTTTCATATATTTTTGCAACATTAAATCCATCTTTTTGAGCAAGTTTATATAACTCAATGTCCTCAAAATGCATAAGAACAAGTTTATTATTCTTTATTTCTTTTAATTTGTTATAGGCAATATGAGCATTGTAAGATTCCCAACTTACTTCACAATAAACCCTTTTTATTTTATCATTAATTACTAATGATTTTATGTTTTCAAAATCATTTGTATCTCCAGAATAATAATATTCTCCTTCTTTATCAACAAATTTAATTCCAAAGGATTCTAATAATTGAGTGTGCGAAGTTGGAATCATTTTAATCTTACAATCATTAACAACACTTGACATGGAAATAAATTCAAAATATTTTTCATCTACTCCCATCAATTTCAAAAGATTTTTCATATGCAATTCAAATGTTTGTGAATTACTTATTATTTTAGGTTTAATTTTAAGAAAAAAATTTGCATACCAAATAAAAGTGCCAAGTCCAGCAATATGGTCAGAGTGAGTATGAGTAATCGCTATAATAATATTATCAATTTCATCTAATACATTTTTAGATTTTAATTTAATTGTAGCATCTTCACAACAATCAATTAATAATAGAGTTCTTTTATCTTTTAGAAAAGCACAATTACCACCTAACCCTAAAGCATAAGCACCACCAACTCCTATAAATTTTAAATCTATCATAAACATTCTCCTTTAATATAAATGTCAATGTAAAAATAAAGTTGTAATTTACATATAAATCACTGAAAAATATTAAAGAAATAAATAATCATTTAAAATTCTTTTAAAATAATGATTTATTATGCTGTTTAATAATATATAATTTCTATTTATAAATGTATTTATTTTTATATTAAAAAATAAAAATTTTAATAAATAAAATTATTAGTTATTTTATCTATTTTATGAAAAATTCCCAATGATACATCAGGTTTTACTGTAGGACCGTGATAGTCACTTCCACAAGACTCTTTTAAATCATATTTTTTAGCAATTTTGCTAAACTGATCATAATCATCACCTATATTATTTGTATGTAAAGTTTCTAATCCATTAAGTCCATTATCTTTTAAAAATTTTATAATATTTTCTAATTGTGAATAATTTAAATCGTACTCTTTCATGACTTCGCGTGGATGAGCAAGAGTCAGGTCGTAACCGCTATCTTTTAGTGTATTAAGAACCTTTTTTGCATCTAATTTTAAATTTTCACTCTTGAGTTTATCCATATTTTTATAATATTCTTTCCTATCATAATTTCCATGCTGACATAATATTCTATACATGTGTGGTTTACCAAAAGAATTCGTAGTTTTTAAGACTGGTGCAATTTCTTCATTTTTTATTTCTACACCATAAATATCTTTAATTAAATCAACCATTAGTTGAATTTTTTTTAATCTTAACAATGAAATTTTGTTAATCATTTTTATTATATTTTTATCTTTATAATCAAAATCTCTTACAAGTAAATGAATATTTATTCCACTGCCAATCTCTTTAATTCTACAAGATAATTCTACTCCACTATGAAAAATTAAATTTAAATTATTGTTTTTTATTAAATCATTAACTTTTTTACTTCCTTCAATCGTATCGTGGTCGCATATTGCAAATTCAGTGATTCCTGCTTTTAAAATTTCACTTATGATTTTATCTTCAGCATATTCCCCATCTGAATATATTGTGTGTATATGTAAATCTTTCATATTTTCTACCTTTGTTAAAAGTATAACATATAAATGTCATTTTGCAAATTTTTATAAAATAAATTAACTATTATTTATTTTTTATAAAAAACAAGTTTAAATACTTAAAGTTGCTTTGTTTTGTTTTTATATTTTCTACATGCTTAAATTATCTTCATCATTATCCCAATATTTTTCTTTTAAACTTAAAAGTCTTTTAATTTCTTTTAAATCATATAATCTAAAATGATTCAAATCACAACCAACATTAATACCATAAGGCTTCCAAAGTCCTGTGGCTCTATGCGTATGACCAAATAAATTTAAATAGTTATTTTTATGGTTACAAGGTCTATGAATTAAATAAAAACTTATACCATCAATTTCAAGATATTCCTCTTTCTTTACATCATAAAAACCCACATTTATACAAAAATCTCGAAATTTATCAAAATCGTTTTCAAAACAATCTCTAATAAATCTTTCTTCATTATTCCCAATTATTAAAATAACTTTTGCATTTATTTTTTTTGCCAATTTTAAACAATATATACAATTATTTTGTCTGCATGGAACATAATCAACAAAATCGCCAATACAATAAATAATGTCTCCTTTTTTAGCTTGATGATTCCATAATTTTATAACCTTTTTATAAAAAGTTTTCCAATTTTTAAAAGGTCTATTTTCTCTTTTAAGCTTTATCATTTCCAAAATGCAAATCACTTGTAAAAAATATATTCTTCATGTTTTAATATTATCATTTTTTAAATAAATTTCAAATAAAAAATATTGTTTAAAAAATATTATTAAGATTTAGCTATTGACTAAATTTATTTTTTTGGTATAATATAAGTATATTTTACAGTTATATGAAAAGGAGAATATTATGGAAAATAAAACTAATGAAATATTAAGTCAACAATTAGTAAAATTAACTGAAAAGGACAATATAGATAAAAATACAATTAAAGAAATTAAAAAGATTCTTGAAAATCCTATTCATATTCCAGATGATACTTTTAATAATTTCTTTTTAGATAAATATATTTTGCGACCTTGTAGAAAATTAAATGATGATGATTTGATTGACATGGCGAAATTATTTTTGCAACATGATTATAAATTTACTAATAAATTTAGCAATATTTACCATTTAGCTTTAGGAACTAATAATTTAGAATTTATAAAATGGTCTGTAAAAAACAATATAGTTGAAAACGCTGCCACTTTAGCTTTAAGATATAGTGTTTTTAATAACAGGCTTGATTTAGTTGATTTTTTATCAGAAAATAAAGCTAATTTTAATTTTTACGATCCAAATGGAAAAACACTTTTAACAAAATCACTATTAAATGGTTCTATTGAAATGTTTAATTGTCTTATTGATAAAGGTGCAGATGTTAATTACAGAGCTCCTGGTTTTATAAGTGATGTTGCTCCTTCAATTTTTTCTAATTACTTAATTTATAAAAAAATATACGGTTCAAATAATTCAAAAATAGATTCAGTAGAAGTAGCTGAAATATTATTAAAACATGGATATAGATACTTTGCAGAAGATATTAGCAGTGCTATCTTAGCCAATGAACCAAAATTAGTTAAATGGCTGTTAGAAAAAGGCTATTCTAAATATTCTTTAGAATCTCTGTTAAATTTTGCAACCAAAGAAGGAAATTATGAAATTTCAAAGTATTTAATAGAAAAAGGTGCAGATGTTAATTATAAAAATGATAAAGACAAATCAACTCCTTTATTAAATTGTATATCGAATAATAATGTTGAATTATTAAAACTTTTAATTGAAAATAAAGTAAACCTAAATTCAGAAACATTAGACGAGTTTAATCCTGTAGTTTATGCAATTAATAACGCTAAATTTGATTGCGTATTGTGTTTAGCAGAAAATGGCGTTAAAGTTCCTGAAAAAATAATAAACTTTATAAAAGACAATGATAGAATTGGTTTATGGAATTATGTTAATCATAAATTTTCAATAAATAAATTAACTAAAGCATTAAAATTAGATTCTTACGCATATTTCCCTAAAGATCCTGATTATCATTTCGAACATGATTTTGACTAATATTAAAACATAGCATATTTCATAAAAAATCCTAAATATTTAAAAAATTAAAAAAAATTTATCAATGTATTGAAATATAAAAAAATCAGAATATAATCATTTTAATATTTTATAAAAAGCAACTTAATATAATAATCTATAAAATATATGACAAATTTTAAAAACTATAAATTTTAATTTAAAAATGGGATAATTTAAATAATTATCCTTTTTTATACTAAAAATACTTTTTTTTTAACATTCATTCAACTTTAAAAAGTTCTTTTTATTTTAGATAACTAATTTATTAATATATTTAATAAATAAATTTCACTTTTATCCTTTGTTTTTATAAAATTTTCTTTTTTTTAATAATTTTTTTATTTTAATTTTAAAAGCCTCTATATTATTAGCATAATAAACCATCTTCTTAAGAAATTTTTTATTTTTTTTATCTGAAATATAAAATTTTACTAAATTTTGACCACCTATACTTTCATCTCCAAATCTTTTTACTATTTCTTGATGAATTTCTAATATTTTCTCATCAAATGACAAATTTGGAAAATTTTTTGAAGCAAATTCCCAACCACGCATTATACCAATTTTTACATTTGTATCTTTGTCTGCATCGGCAACTATCTTCCCATATATTGTTTTAGGAACAACATTCATGGAAGTAGAATGTTCTAAACAAGCTTCAGCTATTAATTTTATTTCTTTTTTATTGAACCACTGTTTTAAGTTTTCATCTTTCAACACTAACTGACTTGAATAATAAGAATGTTTATCTCTAGCTACAATCATGCCATAATCATGATAAGCTGCCACTGTGTAAACTATATTAATATCTAAAAAATATTTTTTATTTAATTTATTGAAATATTTTAAACTTCTAGAAATAACCGCCTCTACATGACTGATATCATGTCCTTTATCAAAATATTTATATTTATCAATTATATTTTTTTCTATATAATTCCTTAGCTTAGAATTTACTTTCATTATTTTACTCCTTCTTTTATTAAATATTTATTTGCAACAACAAAAAACTCCTTAACAAATTTTATCAATTCGTTAAGGAGTAAGCCTTAATCTTTTACAAATAACTTCCGAGAATTGTTAAGCATGAAATTATTCTTTTCTATTAAGATTTTATCATATTTATTAATTGAAATCAATTATTTTTACACTTTTATTAAGATTAATTATAATTACTTAATTCTTCAAATTGTTCAGATATTCGCAAATTAATATCTTTTACATTAGGAACTTCTTTACCATTCAATTTATATATTCCAATAACAAAATCATTTTCAACACCTAATTTATTTAATCTTATACAATTTGACATAAATTTCCCTTTTTAACTTGTTTATCTAAAATTTATTTAAAATGCTTAAAACATTCTTTAAAAAAATATTTATAAAAAAATGTAATATGTTATTTTCTATTAAACTTATATAAAACATTTATTTCATTACTTTCAGGCTTTTCCCAAAGAAATAAACACTTATCTTTTAAACCATCGTCAATATAGAAATTATAATCTTTTATTCCTGATAAAATTTTATTATTTCTTTCTTCAATATTAATTTCCCAATCTTCATCACTAATATCAACAAAATGCCATTCAATATCTATATCTTTTAATTTACAAAATTCTGTTAAACTTCTTCTACTCTCTCTAGTCCAAAATCCCCAATCAAATATAACAGAAATTCCTTTCTTGATAAGTTCGACAGCTTTTGTTTTTAAATATTCTTTGACATTTTCTGCTAATCTATTATAATTTTCACCTTGTAGATTGTTAGACACAAAAAAGGTTAACTCATCTACTGATAATATAACAACATTTTCATTTGCTAAAATATTATTCGCATAAAATGATTTTCCACTACATATTTTACCACATATTGCAATTAATTTTGACACTTAAATTTGCTCCACTTATATTTATAAATTATATTTCACTTTTAAATAATTCTTCTCTTATTTTCATATAAATTTTACCTAATTCATTTCTGCCATCTCTATTTGGACCAATACCCCAAAAAGCATCTTTAGGTGAATCTTCGCAAATTATATAATTTTTTGTTTGCATTAATTTTTGTTTAACATAAGGATTTTGTTCAACTTTCAATCTCACAAGCTTTTCCATGATATCAACTTTTACTTCACTCAAATCTTTTCTTTGTTTGTCTCTATTCGCAAATGCAATTTTTTGTGCTTCATGAGCAGAGTAAGCATTAATAATTTGCTCTGCAATTTCAGGTGCAGATTGTAAAAATTTACTTGCTTGATAAGCGTGTTCTAATGTGCAATATAATACACCATCAACTAAAACCCTGAAAGATGAAAAATTATCAAAACAATAAAACTCTCTAGGATAAAATCCTACAAAATCATCAAATTTTTCTGCCAACCATTTATCTCTATATTGTTCAATTTTAATCATTATTTTCTCTTATCTATTTAATTTTATTTTAACCTAATAAAAATAGATTGTCAATATTAAATTTCCATTTGTCATTTAAATATAAATTTTATTATAAAATTAATCAAAATGATAATAAAAATAAATATTAAAAACTAAATAATAAAAATTCTCCGTCACACACTCTAGTAATTTTCAAATTATTATCTTTTTCATAATTTAAAGTTTTATTGATTAAATCAACACTTGCTTTGTTCCAATGTGGAATAAAATTGATATCAACTAATCCTAAACCTTTATAGGTTGGAAGAATAACATCATATTTAGGTTTCGTTCCATTTTTTATATCATAAAGCCATTTCAAATCTTTTCCAAAAATAACCGACCCAGCACTTTCTCCAATTATAATTTTCCCTTGTTTTAAATACTGATAAAAATATTTTTTTATTTCACTAGAATTTGCAAGTTCAATTAATGGCTTAAAATCGCCACCTGTAATATAAACTACATCATATTTAAAAATTTCTTTTAAATTTTCACTAGATAAAGAAATTTGCTTAACTTTAGCATTTAATTTTTGTAAGTTTGTTATTATGTTTTCTATTCCTGAAACATTGCTACCAGTTAATGTAGCATTATCAACAAATAATACTTTTTTATTTTTACAAGAATCAATAATTATTTTATCACTTTTTTCTCCTCTTTGACCATCTAAAAATCCACCAGAAGTTAAATAAAGTTTTCCTTTCAAAATTATTTCATCTTTGTCAAACATTTGTAATAATTTTCTAGCTTGTATATAACTATCGAGATAAAATTCATCTAATGATTGTTCCAAATAATGATATCTATAACAACTTTCCAAAATTATTGGACCACTATAATTTGCATTTTTTAATTTTGTTAATAAATCCAACCAATTAATGTTTCCTATATTGTCAAAAGGTAAAAAGTGCATATCAAAAGATTGGTCATTGTTATGTAAATGAACTATGAAAATTTTGTTTTTAAATTTATCCCAATTAAACTTATCTTTAAAATGACAATGAAAATGACCACTATCAAAACATATTCCTATATTATCATAATCTAAGTTATCAAAAATATATTCAAGATAACCTTCTAATCTATTGTTTTCAAATGCAATCTTAATATTATAAGATTTAGCCTTTTCTATTATTTTCTTTAATCTATCAAGTCCGATTTTATTTGGCTGTGGAGCTATAGTTTTGCTTGTAAGATGCATACAAACAATATCTATACCATAATCATGCAAAACATCTAAATCGTGAAGATATTGATTTGTTAAGTTATCTCCTTCAATTCCTTTAAGCCAAATATTATTTATTCCTTTATATGATAAATGACAAAATTCTATTGTTAACCCTAAGCTTTTGCATAATTTAAGTTGTTCTTCTTGCGAAAATTCCCAATCTTTATTATACCACTGTAAGAAAACGCCATCAAATCCAGCATTGTGAATTGCATAAATAGTATCTTTAACGCTTACGTTCATATTATCATTTTGAACACATTGTATTAATTTTCTCATAAGTAATTCCTTTTGAAATTATTATAACACAAGTTTTGATTTTATAAAAACAAAATAAATTTATCAATATTTTTATATAAAAAAAGATTGACATAATCAACCTTTTTAAAAAAAATATGTTTTTTATTAGCTTATTCCGCCACAGGAACTTTTGATTTTAATTTAACTCCGTATTCTTCATAATTATAATTGTCTACACTAAAGCTAGTCTCTTTATTGTCAATAATATTTCCATCGTTGTCTTTTGCTTTAGGAGATTTAAAATCATAAAAATCTTTAACTTCTGTATCTAAAACAAGTTTAGGAGATGTGAACCCTAAAATTTTTTCTAATGTAGGATTTTCAAACATATTTTCCACAATATAGTCAGCTAACTTAAAATCTTCAGTTTGAATAACATTTTCACAATATTCTTTCAATTTTATTGGTTCATTTATTATATCATTTTCATTAATATTATTTTTTTCAGATTTACCAATCTTTTCTTCAATACCTCTAGCTTGTTCTATTAAAAATTCAAAATTTATTTCATTATAAACAACATTATTATAAAAAACATTAAATTTTTCATATTCTTCTTTTGAAAGACTATTTTTTAAATTATTTTTATCTAAATTTTTTAATTTTTCTTTTATTAGTTTAGCTCTTGACAATGTTAAATCAATTATGTAAGGAATATGTCTATCATAAATATGACTATTAACAATCATATGAGATAAAATTCCTGGTTTTAAATTACAAACTTGAGCAAGCATATAAACTAAAGCAGCATATTGAACTACATTCCAACTACCTGCTGCCAAAGTATCATTTGAACGCTGATTTAAAAATAAATTAAGTTTTCCATTTGTAACATCAAACTGCATACCATGAACACATGGATAAAGTCCCATTTCATGCAAATCTTTATGAACAAAAATTTCTGTAACTATGCTTCTAAAAGCTGGTTGATTTTTTAAATACCAAATAACTCTCTCAATTTGGTCAAACTCTCCTTCTTTGTAAATAGCCTTTTGTCCAATCTGCCAGCCATAAGCTTTGCCAATACTGCCATTACTATCTGCCCATTGATCCCAAATATGACTATTTAAATCTTTTACATTATTACTTTTAAGTTGCCATATCCACAAAATTTCATCAATTGCAGCTTTCCAATTAGTATATCTTAATGTAACAATTGGAAATTCTTCTTCAAGATCATAAACATTATTTACTGCAAAAACTTTAGCAGTATGTGCACTTGTTCCGTCTGACCATTTAGGTCTAACTTTTTCATTAATATCCCAAATACCAGATTTTAAAATTTTATTAGTAGTTGTTAAATATATCCAATCTGCTCTGCTCATATTTTTTTTCCTTTTCTATGTTATAATTTATTTTACAAATTTTTTCATAAGATTAATGACACGATTTTTAACTTCTACTACAGCTTCTTCTTTTTTAGTAACTATTTGATAAATCATATTAGCAATTTCTATCATATCATTTTCTTTCATTCCCAAAGTTGTAACTGCAGGAGTTCCAAGTCTTAAACCACTAGTAATTGTAGGACTCAACTTTTCATTAGGTATAGAATTTTTATTTGTAGTTATATTTGCTTGATGCAAAAGTTCAGAAATGTTTTTGCCTGTTTCATTAAAAGGAGTTAAATCTACTAAAATTAAATGATTATCTGTTCCACCAGAAACAAGTCTAAAACCATAATTCTTAAGTTCACTTGCTAAAACTTGACAATTTTTTAGAACCTGTTTTTGATATTCTTTAAATTCTGGCATTAAAGCTTCTTTTAACATTACCGCTTTACCTGCTACAATGTGTTCTAATGGACCACCTTGAGTACCAGGAAAAACTGCACTATCAATTTTCTTTGCAAGTTCACTCTTACATAAGATCATTCCACCCCTTGGACCTCTTAAAGTTTTATGTGTAGTTGTTGTTACAACATCAGCATATTCACAAGGATTAGGATGAAGTCCACAAGCAACGAGACCTGCGATATGTGCCATATCAACCATTAAATAAGCACCAACTTTATCAGCAATTTCTCTAAATCTTTTAAAATCAATTATTCTTGGATAAGCACTTGCTCCAGCAACTATTATTTTAGGTTTATGCTCTATTGCAAGTCTTTCAACTTCTTCATAATCTATAAGCTCTGTTTCAAAGTTAAGACCATAAGAAATAGCATTATAGATTTTTCCTGAAACATTAACTTTTGTTCCATGAGTTAAATGTCCGCCTGCTGGCAATGACATTCCTAAAATTGTATCACCTGGGTTGCAAAGTGCAGTATATACTGCAAAATTAGCATTTGCACCAGAGTGTGGTTGAACATTTGCATGTTCTGCATTAAACAACTTTTTAGCTCTCTCAATTGCTAAACTTTCGACAATATCTATATTTTCACAGCCACAATAGTATCTTTTACCAGGGTAACCTTCAGCATATTTATTAGTTAAAACACTTGAAACTGCTTCTCTCACAGCTTCACTTGTAAAATTTTCACTTGCAATTAACTCTATATGTTCTTGTTGACGCTTTTCTTCCATCTTTATAGCATTATAAATATCTATATCTGTTTCTTTAAGTTTGTTTAATTCCATATTATAAATTTCCTCCTTAAATTAAAATCTTAAAAAAACAATTAAAAACATTTTGGGTTTTCATTAACATAAGTTTTAAATGTAAAAGAAAGATTGTTTTCTTCCATTGGTTCAGAAGAATTTTGCAATACAAATCCTTTTTTTTCTACATTATTAATGTAAGTATCAGCTGGAACAATAGCATCTACTTCTGTTATAAACGCTAATTTGCAATAATCCATTAGCAAATTATAAATACTAGCACCACCACAAACAAAAATATCATCTGAATTATACTTTTTAAGTTCTTTAAATAATTCATCTAAAGAGTGAACTATGATTACTCTATCATCTACAAAATTTAAATTATCACTTAAAACTATATTAATGCGATTAGGAAGAGGTCTTTTAGGTAATGAAAAATAAGTTTTTTCTCCCATCACAACAACTTTGTTTAAAGTTTTTTCTTTAAAAAAAGACAAATCTTTAGGTAAATTAAAAAGTAATTTATTATCTTTACCTATTGCGTAATTTTTTGCAACTGCCACAATTAAATTCATAATTTCTCTCCTTAGTTTTTATTAAATTTTTATTGGTTTTTATTTCTTTTTTATTTGCAAGATATAAAGTATTTTCCATTAAACATGCAACAGTAAGCGGTCCAACGCCACCCGGAACTGGTGAAATATAAGAACAATATTCTTTAACATTATCAAAATCTACATCACCACAAATTTTCCCATCAATTCTATTTATACCAACATCAACTATGACAGCTCCAGTTTTTACAAAATCTTTAGTAATGAATTTAGGACTACCTATAGCAACAATCAATATATCAGCATTTAATGTGTAATCTTTTAAGTTTTTAGTCCTTCTATGACAAAGCGTAACTGTAGCATTTTTTTGTTCCAATAGACAAGCAACACTTTTCCCAACAAGTAAACTTCTTCCTATAACAACTACATTTTTTCCTTCAATAGAAATATTGTTATTTTCTAATAATTTTATAATACCTGTTGCTGTGCAAGGTGCAAAAGAAGAATAACCACTAAAAAGACAACCTAAATTTAAATTTGTTAAACAGTCTACATCTTTTTCTGGGATAATTTTGTTAATTGCACTTGTTGAATTTAAATGTTTTGGTAAAGGTAGTTGTAACAAAATTGCAGAAACGGTTTCATCCTTATTTAAAAAATCTATTTGATTTTCTAATTCAATTTGTGATATATTTTCTGGTAATCTAACTACTTTAGATTCAATTCCACAAAATTCACATGCTTTTTGTTTAGAAGCAACATAAGTTTCGCTAGCTTTGTTTCCTTCGACAATTATACAAGCAAGTAAAGGTTTTTGTTCTTCAGAATACAATCTTATTACATCGTCTTTAACTTTATTTTTAATTTGATTTGATAAAATTTTTCCGTCTAAAATTTCCATAATTTATATTCTACAATAAAGAAACTATTTTTCAAACTAATTTAATAACTTTTGTAAAATTTAATAAATTAAAAAAAAAAGATTTATGTGCGTAAATCTTTTTTTTACTTTTTTAGTGTTTTTATATCATAATTGCTGTTGATTTCATTTTTAAACATTTTCTATTTTAAACTACCATTTAAAAAATTATTTATAGTTATTTATTATATAAATTTTTAATTATTATTACTTATAAAATATTTTACAAGATAATTCAAATATTAACTTACTAAAAAATTGTTATTTATGATTTATTATCTCTGCATGTAATTGTATTGTTGATTATTTTTTATAAACTCTATATTATTTATTATATTATTTGCAGAAGATAAGATTGTCTTGGCAATTTGAGTTGTTACATCCTTATAATTAGCAATAATAAATTGAGCACTTCTCGCATCTGATACGGCCGAAGATCTATTTTGAGATTTAGGATTTTTTTCTTTTTTGAAATTTTTCTTTAATTCATTTATCAGTTTATTATAACCTTCACCTGTTGTTACTCTTTCTACTCGTGTTCCACTTTCATTCATTTTTTTAATTAATGAAAAAGAACATTGTTTTATTATTTCAATGAATGCATTTGTTGAAAATTGAGAATTGTTTTTATCTCCTTCATGTAATTCTTTTAATATCTTATTTGGTATCTCTATATTGTCTAAACATACCGTTCGAGTTTCTGGATCATACCACACAAATGCTTGACCAACAATTCGTTTCATTTCAGAATTTGAAACATTATTAGTAACATTTTGTTCAAAAACAATAAAACATGAGTTAGGATTCATAAATCCATCTCTTACACAAGACTCTCCGACATCGTTAATACTTTGACAACAATTTGTAATATCTCCTATAACAAATCCTAAAGGATCATCCTTTTCTAGCACTCTAAAACTTATTTCATTATTTTCATCTAAAACACTATCTGCTTTTATAACACTCTTATATTTTATACTTTTTGCATAATTATAAAGAAACTGTATTTTATCAAAATCATTTTGAGAAAAACTGTATTCACCTATAAATTGTGCTAAATTTTCATTACCAACATCTACATTTTCATATTTAACAAATCGTGAATGTTTTGCTAAAAATTCCGGTGTTAAAGTTTCACGATTCTTATTTCCACTAATTGTTCTATAAGGATAAAGTTGTAAAATTTTATCAAATCTATTATGTACATCACATAAATAATCCATGGTTGGTAATTCATTATCATTTTTATCTTTTAGGGCAAATTTCATAAAATCTGAATTATCTTTATAATATTTCATAAAGAAATTAGCAAATTCCCTATTATATTCACCACTCAAATTAATTCCAGAAAATTTGTCAATTATAAATTGTCCCTTTTCTTCAATAGTTAAATGAGAAAGATTTTTTAAAACAAAATTTAATAAAAAATTATGAGCCTTTTCACTTTCTCCTTGATTTTCAGAAAATCCCCCTATTGCATAATAAATTTTTAATAATGATGTTAAAACATCATCTTTTAAAGGTTGATTTAACTTTGAAAGTTCTGAAAAATCTATTATATTCCCCCACCTTTTATTATTCTTATTTTTATAAAAATTCATAATTTGTTCATTAGGGAAAATTTCTAACAAGTACTCTGGTGGAATAAATTTGATTTTATGCTCACTTTTAAATTTATTTAATAAAATTCTATTTTTGTTTAAATTATCTTCAAATATTTTATTTTCAAAATTTAGCATTAAAATCTCTCCATATTTTAAAAATCGCAGTTATTTTTTAAAGAATTAACTTCTTGTTCTAATTTTTTAATCTCATCTAAAAGATTTTTGTATTTATCTTCACTTTTTAACATTTCATTATAAATATTAGAAATATTTTCTTCATCCGTTACTTTAGCTTTATTTAATATCTCTTGTTTTTCTTTTTCCAAAATTTCCAATCTCTCTAATATTTCTTTAAGTTTTTTTTCTTTATCTTTGATTTTTTCGTTTATATTATACATTTAAACCTCCCTATTACTTTGAGATAAATTTTCTTTAATACATGCTAAATCTTGATTAATTTTGTCAGCAACTTTTACAATTTCTTCCTTTGTTTCAGTTGTTAGTTCATCATAAGTTGCAATAACATATTGTGCATTTTTAGCATCAGAATATACATAATAATTAGGATGTGCTCTAGGCTCGGGCTCTCTTTGAAAATTCTTTTTTAGTTCGTTTTTTAAATCGTTGTAACCTTCTCCCGTTGTTACTTTTTCTACTTTTATTCCATTTTCATTCATTTTTCTCATTATTGCTAATGCACTTTGTTTTACCACTTTCATAAGTGATTTAGTTGACAATATTTTTCCATTTTTATCACCATTAATCATTTCTTTGATTATTTTTGTAGGCACTTCTATATTATCAAAACATACTGTTTTGTTTTTTGCATCATACCAAATATATGCTTGACCTAATATTCTTCTATCTCCTGTATCTTCACCATTTTCATTAAAAATAGTTTCTTCAAAAACTATAAATCCTGCTTCTGGGTTTGTATATCCATCTACTACACATGAATCTGCTAATCCACCTATACATTGACAGCAGTTAGTAATATTTCCTATAACAAACCCTAAAGGGTCATCTTTTTCTAATATTCTAAAATTTATTCCGTCAACCCCTTGTGATTTATCCGCTTGTATTACATATTTATCTTTTATAGATTTAGCTTTATTAAATATTTCTTGTATTCTTTTAAACTGCTCTTGACTATATCCATATTTGCCAATTGTTTCTGCTAATAGTTCATTACCTTTATCTATATTATAATAATGTTTAATAACAGAATGTTGAGCCAAAAACTTTGGAGTTAATAATGCTCTTTCTTCATTACCATTGACCACTCTATTAGGATATAATTTTAAAATTCTATCGAATTGATTATGGACTTGACAAAGATAATCAATTTCACTAACAAAAGGATCATTTATATTTTCTAATTCAAATTTCATAAAGTCTGGATTATTTTTGTAATATTTCATAAAAAATTGTGCAAATGTTGGATTATATTCTCCATTTAGCTCTAATCTAGTAAATCTTGTATGAATATCAAATGCCACTTGTCTATAATCGTAGTTCTCTTGCTGAAGATTTATAACATATTTCAATAAATATTTATATGCTTTTTCACTTTCTCCTTGATTTTCAGAAAATCCACCTATCGCATAATATATTTTTAATAAATCTTTTAAAGTATTTTCTTTTTCTAAATTATTTAATTTATCAAACCCAGATAATTGTATTATTTCTTTCCACCTTTTATTATTACCATTTTTAAAAAAATTTGACATTTGTTCATTAGGGAAAATTTCCATTACATAATCTTGTGGAATAAACTTTATTTTATTTTCATATTTCCACTCAATTATGTTGAAAATATTTTTATTATAGTTTTCTTGTAAAATTTTATTAGTATATGGAAAACAATAATATTCTTTATCTAATTCTAAATTTTTTGTTTTTGTAAATATTAGATTTTTCTTATCTTTAGATAAATATATATATTGAAAATCTGAAACATTAGACAAATTTTTTCTGTTAATAATATTTTCTAAACCTTTCACTTCAATAGAACATTTAACAAATTCCAAGTTAGGGCAATAATCAAACGCACCACTTTCTATCTCTTCTACGGTGTTAGGAATTTCTAAGTATTTTAATTTAGAACAATAAGAAAACGCCCCTCCACCTATTCTTTTTAAACCATTTTTTAAATTAATATTTTCTAAGTTTTTACATCCCATAAAAGCATTTTTTTCTATGCTTTCTATATTTTCAGTCATGTCAATTTCAAATAAATTCTCACAAGATGCAAAAGTTGTTTTTTCAATTTTGGTAAGTTGACTCGATAATTTTACACTTTTTAAATTTTCACAATTCTCAAATGCACTTTCTCCTAACTTTGTAACACTATCAGGAATAATTATTGATTCTAAACTTTTACATTCACGGAAAGCAACCTTACCAACTTCTTGTAACCCATCAGGCAAGTCAATTTTTTTTAAATTCTTACACTTGTCTAGTGCGTTATCAGAAATAATTTTTAAATCATCTGGAAGAACTATTTCTTCTAGATTTTCACACTGATAAAATGAAGATTGAGGTAATTTTGTAATATTTTTAGATAATTTCACATATCTTAAATTTGAACAAGCTTTAAATACTGCATCTCCCAAATCAATTACATTATCAGGTAAATCAATATACATCAAACTGGAACAGTTTAAAAAAGCGCCATTATCTATCTTTGCTATACTTTGCGGAAGTTTAATTTCAGTTAAAGAATAACAATCCTTAAATATATTCTCTCCTAGTTGTTTTATACCATCTGGAATATTAATAAATTCTAAGTTTTCACATCCTTCAAAAACATTCTTTCCGATAGAACCTATTTTTTCAGGCAACTGTATTTGTTTTAAATGTTTACAACCATAGAAAGCCCCTTCACCTATTTCATCTAAATTAGATTGAATTACTACTTTTTTAAGATTTGGACAATCATACAGAATATAATTTGCCAAATTTTTAATATTTTTAGGAAAAGTAATTTCTTTTAAACTTTTACATTCCCCAAAAGCTCCTTCTTCAATTTCTTTTATGCAGTTTGGTAAATTTATTTCTTCTAAACTTTCACAATGTCTAAATGCATATTTTCCAATTTTTTCTACACCTTCAGGAATTTCTATATTTTTAATATCCATACAAGAAAAAAACAATCCATAACTTATTTGTTTTAATTGAGCAGGCAATTTAACACTTTTTATATTATAACATCCACAAAAGAAATTTGCAGAAAGTTCTTCTATATTGTCTGGTAATTTTATTTCTATAAGACTTGCACAATCATAAAAAATCTGACCTTCTAATTTTTCAACTCCATCAGAAATATAAATAGCCTTTAAATTTTTTAAAGAAGAAAAAGCTCTAGAATTTATTTTCTTACATGAATTAGGAATTATTATATCAGTAAGTTGATTTAATCCCACAAAAGCATAAGAGGAAATTTCAATTACATCCTTCCAAAATTCTTCAGGATTTTCCCTAAGAAGTTTTATATCTTCATTTGTAACATTGCTTAATATTCC
>CASEOW010000050.1 GCA_949289785.1 uncultured Bacillota bacterium
TTATTGTTTACTTAATTCATCAAGATTGTCAAGTAATTTTTCTTTATATTGTTTTCTTTCCTTAGCAATTTTCATATTTTTAACTGAAAGTTTAATTTTATCTGCTAAATTTTCAAGTTTTTTAGCCATCATCTTTACAGGTTCTAAAGTTTTAACCATACCCGCTTTAATTTTAGCAATTCTTGCATCTCTTAAATTTTGCTTTTCAAGTTTTATTCTTTCTTGTTCGGCAATTCTTTCTTGTTCTAAGTTCTCTTTTTCAGTAACTTCTTCCCTATATTTAAGAGCATCATCTACAGCATCTTCTACAAGCATGTCAAGATTTACTGCTTTTTTTCCGAAGAATTCATTAATAATTTCCTGAGCATCTTCTACATCTTGCTTTAACATAACATTGCGAAAAGCTTCTGTAAATTTATTTTCAAAATTATCAATAGTGTTGTTAAGTTTTTCTAATTCTTCTACAGATAATTTTGCCAACTCTTTTTTTGTTCTTCCTTGAAGAAGTGTATTTTTAAGATTTTTTTGTCCCCAAGCATAAGCGACAGCTAATCTCACTATAGCTTGATAATTTATATTAACAAATCCATCCTTTGCCATTTGCTCTATTGGCAATTTTATATTACTATCATTTTTGATAATTAATCCATCATCATAATTTAATTCAAGTTTTTTATTTCCAACTGATATTGACGATATAATTTTTTTAATTATTTCTGGATCAGAATCACGATCAACAGGAGCAGCAATATAATCTCTTGTCCATAATTGTATATTGGTTTTATATTTAGGTATTGTCATTTGGAAAGACATTCCTTTCAAATTATTTCTATAATATCCAGAATAAAAGTCAGCTTCAAAAACTTTTTGCCCAAATTTATTAACTTTGGATTCAATATCAAACATAAATCCTCCTATATTTTTTCTACAAAAAAAGTCAGTTTCAAAAGCTTTTTGCCCAAATTTATTAACTTTGGATTCAATATCAAACATAAATCCTCCTATATTTTTTCTACAAGCTTATTTTATCAAAAAAAAAAAAAATTGTCAATACCTAATATTTAATAAAATAAGATAAATTAACAAATTTACATTTAAAAATATATATTCATAGCTTATTCTTCGAAATTATTAACATTTATTAAATAAAAACTTATAAGTAAGTAAACTTATAAGTTTAAATTCTTTAATAAAATATTTTCCAATTCTTTACATTTTTTTTCATCCATCTCTGGAATATTTTCAAGACGATATTTTATATTTAATGTTCTATACTTTACGACGCCGATAGTCTTATATGGTAAAAGTTCAACTTTTTTGACATTGTTAATTTTACTTACAAAGCTACTTAATAAATTAATATGTTTTTCATCATCATTAATTCCAGGAACAATTACCTGTCTTATCCAAAGCGGAATATTATTTTGCTGACAAGATTTTAAAAAAATATTAAATCTATTAATTTTTTGTCCAGTTATATTTTGATATTCATCTTCTTCTACAGCTTTAATATCAAGTATAACTAAATCTGTATATTTTAATATTTCATCATAATCTCCAAAACCCACACCAGCTGTATCCAAAGCAGTATTAATACCATTTTCTTTACAAAGTTTTAAACACTCTAATAAAAATTTAGGTTGTAGTAAAGGTTCTCCTCCAGAAAAAGTTACACCACCTTCCTCACCGAAATAAGGCTTGAACCTTTTTATTTTTTTTACTAGTTCTTCAGGTGAAATCTCTTCTGAAAAAGAATCTTTATTCCAAGTATCAGGATTATGACAATAAAGACATCGTAGTTCACAACCTTGCATAAAAACTACAAACCTAATTCCAGGTCCGTCCACAAGTCCCATTGATTCAAAACTGTTAATTTTTCCTTTAATTTTATCCATATAAATTACAATCAATAAAATATTTAAAATTTTAATAAGTTTTAATTAAAAAATCATAATTATATAATTTATTTTTATTAAAAGTATTTTCAACCCCAACTGACAATAAACCTAAATCTTTAGCTAATTTTAAATTAACATCAACATCTTCAAATAAAATGCTTTTATCAAAAGTAGCATCGGTGTAAAAAGTTAAATTTTTCAAAAAATCTTTTTTACTTAAATTTAGAGCTGGTAGAGAAAATATTTTTTCAAAAACATTAAATATGTTTTTTGCTTTAAGAATAGAAATTAATAATTGTTCATCTTGATTTGATAAAATATAATATCTTTTCTTAGGATATTTTTTGATAATGTCAAAGAAATAATCAAAAATTCTTACATTTTTATCAAGCAACAATTCTTCAGATTTTTTCTTTTTTAAATTTATCATTGATTTTTTATCAAAATCAACATTGAAATCTGACTTATATTCTTCAAAAATTACATTATCTGTTTTACCAACATATTTTTCAAACTCATTATCAGATAATTGTATTTTTTTGCCAAGAATTAAAGATAGAACAAAAGAGTGTGCTTGCTTATGACAAACTTCCGAATTTAATAAAGTTCCATCAAAATCAAAAAATAAATAATCAAAATCTTCTATTTTCTTTAATAATTCTTCCATTAATTATTAACAACCTATTCTTTCATGGAAAGTTCTAGCTATAACTTCTTCTTGGTGAGCACGAGAAAGTTTATTAAAGTTAACAGCATATCCAGAAACTCTGATAGTTAAAGTAGGATACTTGTCAGGGTGATTCATTGCATCAATTAATTTCTCTCTATCTAAAACATTAACATTGATATGTTGAGCACCTTGAACAAAATAGCCATCTAATATACCAACAAGATTTTTAACTCTTGAAGTTAAATCGTGTCCAAGTGCATTTGGAATAATTGAGAAAGTATTAGAAACACCATCTTGGCAACAATCACAATAAGGAATTTTTGCAACTGAGTTAAGAGAAGCAAGAGCTCCAGAACAATCTCTTCCATGCATTGGATTTGCACCAGGAGCAAAAGGTTGACCAGCTTGTCTTCCATCAGGAGTAGTCCCTGTTTTCTTACCATACATAACATTTGAAGTAATAGTTAAAGCAGAAAGAGTATGATGAGCATCACGATAAAGTTTATGTTTCTTTAATGCAGAAATAAAATGTTGAACGATTTCAACAGCAATGCTATCAACTCTATCATCATCATTACCATATTTAGGGAAATCCCCTTCAATTTCGAAATCAACAGCAATGCCATTTTCATTTCTAACAGGTTTAACTTTTGCAAACTTAATTGCAGAAAGAGAGTCAGTAGCAACAGAAAGACCTGCTACGCCAAAAGCCATTAATCTATCTACAAATGTATCATGCAATGCCATTTGTCCTGCTTCATAAGCATATTTATCATGCATATAGTGAATTATGTTAAGAGCATCAACATAAGTTTTAGCAACAGTATCTAAAGTTTTAAAATATGATTTTTTAACTTTTTCGTAGTTAAGAACATCATCTTTCATTTCAGCAATACCATCTACTACAAGTTTACCACTCTTTTCATCTTTACCACCATTAATGCTATATAATAAAGATTTTGCGAGATTACATCTAGCACCGAAGAATTGCATTTGCTTGCCAACTTTCATAGCAGATACACAACAAGCAATAGCATAATCGTGTCCATAAATTGGAGACATAACATCATCGCTTTCATACTGAATACTATCTGTTAAAATAGATATTTTAGCACAATATTTTTTAAAATTATTTGGCAATTTTGTAGACCATAAAATTGTTAAGTTAGGTTCTGGACTAGGATCAAGATTAATTAAACTATGCAAAAATCTGAAAGAGTTTTTTGTTACCAAACTTTTCTTCTCATTTAACATACCACCAATACTCTCAGTAACCCAAGTAGGATCTCCAGCAAAAATTTCATCATAATCTGGAGTTCTTAAATGTCTAACAAGTCTAAGTTTAATAGTAAATTGGTCAACAAGCTCTTGTGCACCCATTTCATCAAGGATACCATTTTGCAAGTCTCTTTCAACATAAATATCTAAGAATGTAGAAACTCTGCCTAAACTCATAGCTGCACCATTGTTTTCCTTAACTGCAGCAAGATATGCAAAGTAAGTCCACTGAAAAGCCTCTCTAGCGTTATTAGCTGGTTTAGAAATATCAAAACCATAAGTTTTTGCCATTTCTTTGATTTTTTCTAAAGCTCTGATTTGTTCACTAACTTCCTCACGAAGTCTAATACACTCCTCACTGTCAACTAAAAGAAGTTTTTCAGAAATTAAGTCTTTTTTCTTCTCTTCAATAAGTCTATCAATACCATAAAGAGCAACTCTTCTATAGTCACCAATAATTCTTCCTCTACCATAAGCATCAGGAAGACCTGTGATAAGCCCAGCACTTCTAGCTTTTCTAATATCTGGAGTATAAGCATCAAAAACCCCATCATTATGAGTTTTTCTCATCATGCTAGAGAAGAATTTATCTGCAACTGGGTCAAGTTTTCTATTGTATGCTTCAAGAGCATTATGAACCATTCTTAATCCACCATAAGGATTAACAATTCTTTTAAGAGGTTTATCTGTTTGAAGACCAACAACAACTTCATTTTTCTTATCAATATATCCAGCAGGAAAACTATTAATACCAGACATATTTTTCACATCTACATCAAGTAAATGTTTTTTTCTTTCGATAGCTAAAAGTTTTTCACATTTAGCCCAAACTTTACTTGTTTTTTTGCTTTTTGGAGCAAGAAAACTATCATCTCCTTTATATTCATGATAATTTGAATCAATGAAATCAGAAACATTTATTTCTTCTTTCCATAATTTACCTTTAAATCCTTTGTGGGCAACTTCTTCAATATTTGTTTGCTTTTGTTCTTTCATAAAAATTATTATCTCCTTGCATTTGAGATTATAACACAATGGCATAAATATATTCAACTTTTTAAAAAATATTTTTAAAGATTTTAAATAATTTATAAAAGATTAATATTAAAAATAAACTTACAATTCATTTGCAATTTCAAAACTATTAAATTTTCTATCTAAACTAACTTCTTCACCAAACCAATCTGGAGCTTTAAAATTTTTCATTTGCTCTTCACTATCAAATTCAACCTCCACAAGATTTAACTTTTTAGGACTGGTAAAACTATTAACTTCACACTTTTTAGCCCCTTTTATATTAAATGAATATCTATCTTTTTCAATTGTTTTGCCTTTTGCATAATTGTTTTTCAAATATTCATATTCATCTTTAGAAATCTCTTGTTCAAATTCTTCTCTTGCCATTCCAGTACCTTTTTTCTCAGTAAAGAAGAATTTCTTATCATCTATACTTCTAACTCTTTTTTCACTTTGCCCAATATTTAAATAAGTTTGACTGATATGTTTACCAGTAAATCCTAATGATAAAATTTGATTGTTTTTTAAAATAAATCTTCTTTCAAACTCTGTTCCATTTTTTGTTTTATCACTATAAACTTTAATAAGATGTTGAATAAAATCAACAATTTCTTGTGCACTTTTTTCATCACTATGAATAGTTTTATATTTTATATTTTTAGCCTCTAAAACAGATTTAATATCGCTATTAACCTTTATACTTTCTTTTTCAGTCTGATAGCGCCCTTCTTTAACATAAGGAAAATTTCTTTCAAGATAATAAAGTAAATTATCATATTTACTATAACAATCCATTACCATTTTATCAAAACTTTCAATATCATATCTAGTTTTTTCATCAGTAACCCTATTGTAATATAGACTTAAAAGCAAAGGACTATCTGTAATAATAACATTAACTTTACCATTAACTTTCATAAGGTTAAAATTTTGATTACCCAAAATATAAAGTTGGTCAGAAAGAGCAACGCTTCTTCCCTCCCAGACTAACCCTTTCGCAAATTCTTCAACATATTCACAACTAATTCCATTTTGTTTTAACTTTGCAAATAATAAAGTTGCAAAAGTTGATTTTCCAGCACCTGGTCCACCTAATAAATTGATAACAATAGTTTTTTTCATAATTAATCTCCTTTAATTTTTTTAATAATTTATAATTTTAAATTTTTAATAATATTTAATTAATCTGTTAAACTGTAATGATAAAATTACTTTTTTATACTTATTTTTATCCATATTCACTTTTATATTTTGTCATCAAAACCCCTCTAAAATATATGTGTATTTTTTACGCTTTTATAATTCTTTTTAAATGCCTTTACAGGCATTAAATAATAATTTTTTTAATATCTTTTGTAAAACGATAAAGCTTAGCAGACTTTTTACCCGGTTGTAATTGAATTTTTCCAGTGTCCTCAATTAAATTTGAATTTAACAATTTTTTTCTAAAATTTCTCCTATCTATAGCCCTATTTAAAATACTACAATAAGCATTATAAAGTTCAGGCAAAGTGAAGTATTCTGGAAATAGATTTCTAAGAATATCACCATCAAAAATTTTTTCTCTTAAAAAATCTATAGCATCTTGTAAAATTTTATCATGGTCATATCCAAGTGGAGGAACTCTATCTATTAAAAACCAATCTGCATCTTGGGCTTTTGAAGTTTCTTTTAAAAATTTAAACTTTTTACTATCAATAACAGCTATGTAAGCAATAGCAACCATGCGCATTACAGGGCTTCTATTAATATCAGAATAAACATTAAAAAGTTTAAAATCTATTCCTTTTAAACCAACTTTTTCATTCATTTCTCTATTCATAGCATCTTCAAGAGTCTCATTATTATAACAAGCACCACCAACTAAAGTCCATTTATCTTTAAAAGGTTGATTTTTTCTTTTTAATAATAAAACCTTAAATTTGCCATCATCAACAGTAAACAAAGCAGTTAAAACATGCAACCCTTGCCCTTTATAAAGCGGATTATTTATATCCATATTCCCTCACTTTAATAAATTAGATAAAGATTTTGAAATCAAATTAATAAACAAAATTATGCCTAAATGTCATTTTTATTTATCACAACTATATTATGCGTATTTATTACGCATTTGTCAAGTGTTTTTTAGAAAAAAAATTCTTTAAACAATAAAAATTTAAGATTAAATATTAAAATGAAAATTAAAAAAGAATTTAGAATATAAGATTTTAATAAAAAATCCATAGATTTGATTTCAAACCTATGGAAAATATTAAATAATTCCATCTTAGTAATTTATTTGATAGGATTTATTTTTATATTTTTTATCTAACTTTTGTTGTTTTATCCAAGTTTTCATAACAAACTTTTTAGGCATAATATTGACAAGCCTAACCTGACTACGAGCAACAAAACCACAAATAGATAATTCTTTTCCCTTATTCATATCCTTTATTGCTTTTTTCACGATTTGCTGTGGATTATACATAACAATGTATTTAGAAACAACATTTTCAGCTTTTGTTTTCAATGCCCTGTCAAAAAACTTAGTTTTTGTCCAAAATGGACAAACGCAAGTAACTTTTATGCCACTTTGCTTTAATTCTTGATTTAGAGCCCTTGAATAACTAATAACAAAAGCCTTGCTTGCTCCATACACAGCCATATAAGGAATAGGTTGAAATCCAGCAACAGAACCAATTTCAACAATATGACTTCCTTTTGACATATAAGGCAAAATCGTTTCAGTCATGCGTACAAGCGCACGGCAATTTAAATCAATCATGTTTAATGAAGAATTTAAATTAATTTCATCATATCTTCCAAACTTTCCAAAACCAGACGCATTAATTAAAAGAGAAACATTGGGCTTTTCAGTTTTTAATAATTGAATTAATTTATCGAAACTTTCATTTTGAGTTAAATCTAAGGATAAAGCTCTAAATATTTGTTTAGTTTCATTTTTTACTTTTTCCAACAATTCTTGTTCTAGCCCTATTCCCCAAATTTCATCAAATTTTCCATCATATGCTTTAACAAATTCTCTCCCGATTCCACTAGACGCACCAGTAATAATAGCAATATTTTTCATTAAAATCTCCCCTATTAATTAAAAAAATAAAATAAATAAAACTAGAAATTAAAAAACAATATTTTTTACAAAAAATTTATATAAGAATTTAATTGATTTTTTATATTATTTTTTATCTTCATTAGTATTTATATTTTCTTTATTTTTATTAGTTTTCTTTTTATCAGAAATTTTTTCTTTTTTTTGATTATTTTCTTCTTTTTTTAAATTATCAGAATTATTATTTATATTAGAGTTGTTAACTTTATTTTTATCTAATTCATTAATATCATTATCATCTTTATTATCAATACCATTATCAGCATTATGAAATTTTATATTTTCAATTAAAATAGAATCACCAATTCTAGTTACAACAGAACCAATAACAATAAACAAAATAAAAGGAATAGCGATAAGCCAAAGTGTCATAGCTGTCTCAGTTTCAAGTCTTAAAAATAGAACTAAAAAAGAAATAAAAGAAGATATAAAACCTGCTAAACCTAAAACTAATAGAATACTACCTGCAATAAGACAACCTTTTTTAATTTTTCTTGCTTTTTCTTCAGTGCAATTTTGAGCAATCTTTTTATGAATTTTCTTTAAATAATTTTCCATAAACACATCCTAAAGTAAAAATTTCATAAATATGATAACATAATATAAAATTAAAAACAAATAAAATAAAAACTAAATAAATTAAAAATAAAAAATAGTTGCAATTTTGAATAAAAGAATATATAATAATGATTATCAAAAAACAAATGCGGATATGGCGGAATGGCAGACGCGCTGGATTTAGGTTCCAGTCCGAAAGGGTGCAGGTTCAACTCCTGTTATCCGCACCAA
>CASEOW010000051.1 GCA_949289785.1 uncultured Bacillota bacterium
TTTATTCTTTACATCTCAAAATCTTTATCTCTTTTCCTTGCTTTCTTTTGTGCAAGTAATTTTTCTAACAATTCTATTTCTTCATCATTTTCTTTTATTTCTCCATTAAAAGCAAAAGTTTCTAATTTTTTATATTCTTTCATTTTATAACTATTAAAAAATTATTTAGTTTATCAGTTACTTATAACTATTTTTATGTTTTTTCACATGTTTCTAAAATAGTTATCATTACAATTTCTTATAATTAATAAAAAAAGACTGAGGTTAATTTTACCTACAGTCTAATTGGAAAATTTTATAAATTTTTATTTAGTTGTAATATTATAAACCAATTTCTCTTGCAGAATTAATTTGGTTTTCCATTTGTTGTTTTTCATATAATTTTTCATATTTTCTTCTTGCAATTTCTTTTTTGTTTCAATTCTTATAAGTTTTCTGTCACCAAAATATTTTGCTATTTTTTTGAAGCCTGCCAATAATAATTCTTTTCTTTCTTTTAATTTTGCTTGACGACTTTTTGCTCGTGCATATTCTTCCATTATACGTGGTAATTCTTGCTTAAAAACTTCAGGATCATCTGCATATTTATGAGATTTTGTTTCTGGAGGAATTTTATCTTCTTTTATTAAACGTCTTTTTTCTTGATAAAATTTACCTAATGCCATTATTTTATCAAAAAGCCCTTTTGGTAAAGATTGCTTTAAATCAAAAGATAATTTTTGTGTTCTTCCTTCATACATATATTGCAAATCTTCTTCAATTAAATCCTTAACTTTTACCAGAGGAGATTTTAAAACTTGATCATCTGGCAATTTTCGCAACTCATTTACTATATATTCTTCAACCATTAATGCATGTCGCAAATCTTTAATATTTGTATCACTAGGAAATCGTATTTTTTTATCCGTAATTTTTGCCCAAATATTTTGTTCACTAAATGAAACATATACATGATCACCTGTTTTGTAATCAATATCTATAAAACAATCATCACCTGCATCAATTCTAGCACTAAATTTTTCATAAAATTCAGGATATTTATCACTAAATTCTTGATACTTATATACATAAGGATTTAATGTAAATTCTTGTAGTTCTTCATAGTCATCTTTTAAAAAAATTTAAGATATTCTTCTTCTGATTTTCCATATAAACTTTCCACTTTTTACTCTTTTTTTTCGTTATAAAATAAAATATTTTATATGTCAATATATATTAATTTTATTTCACAAATTTTATTAAACTATATTTTTTATTTTATATAAATCACAAAGAACTATAAAAATTTAAAATTATTTGACATTGAATTAAGTTTATGTTATACACTCATTGTAATATTTAAAATTTATTGTGCATTATTTTTAGCAAAAAACCGCAATTTATTTTTTACTATTATATGAAAGGATTGATTTATGAAAAATTTTTATATCAAAGACATTTTGCCAAATCAAAACATTAAACTAAAATGTTGGATAGCAGATAAAAGACAACTAAAAAATAATTTGTTTTTAGATCTTTATGATGGAAGCGGAGAAATAGAAGCTTTGGCAAGTATAAATGAAACAGAAAATTTTGTTCAACTGTGTAAAATAAATAGAGAAAGTTGCATGGAAATCACCGGTTTATCAAAAAAATATAAAGATAAAATTGAAATATTAATTAAAAATTATGAAATTATTGCTAATTCCACTTTAAATATTTTCCCTTTCCCTAATGCTAAAAGTTTTAATATTCTTTCACCAAAATCATCTGGAAGATTATTATTTCATCCAACTTTTTATATAAGAAATAGATTAATTAGCAAAATTCTTTATATTAAAGCAGTCTTTAAAAGAGAAATGCAAAATTATTTTTGGAATAATGGTTTTATTGAGTTTGAAGCCCCTACTTTAACAAGACAAACTCTTTACGAAGATTCAGGAGTTGTATGGATAAACAATAAAAAACATATTGGTTTAAGTAGATGTGCTACTTTTCACTTAGAACCGGCATTACTTAGTTTTGAAAGATTATTTACAATCACAAATTCTCATTCCGATGAAAAAGTAAAAACGAATAGACATTTAATTGAGTATATGCACTTAAAAGCAGAAATGACTTTCGTAACACTTGAAGAATTAGTGGAATTTGCAAAAAATATGTATTATCAAATTGCTTTTAACACATATGAAAAATGCAAAAAAATAATGAATGAAATAGTCGGAGAAGAAATTGTTAAAAATAAATTAGAAAAGTTAAATCCTAAAAATCATAAAGTAATTACTTATGATCAAGCTGTTGAAATTTTAAAAGAAAATAACATAGATTTTGAATATGGAAAAAGTTTAACAACCAAACAAGAAAAAATTTTAACAAAAAAATTTAATGAAAATTTTGTTTGGGTCAAATATATTCCTTATACAGTAGAAGGATTTATGTTTAAAAGATATGAAAAAAATAAATTTTTAACTATGACTGCAGATTTAATTGCTCCTCAGGGATTTGGCGAAATTTTGGGATGTGCTGAAAAAATAACTGATTATGATGATGTTATTTCAAGTATGGAAGATAAAAACAAAATGAAAGATTTTGAAAGATATAAAGATTTTGCTGAATTGCACAAATTAGGTCTACCTCCACATGGAGGAATTGGAATGGGTATTGAAAGAGCTTTGAAATATTTATTGAATTTAGACCATGTGAAATATATTAAACCTTTTCCTGTAGTTAAAATAAATCAAATAAATCATTAGGAGAAAAGGAAAATATGGCTAAAATAAAATTAATTTTTACCGGTGGAACTATTATGAGCACTGTTGAAGATAAAAAAATTAATGTTAGCGAAAATACAAAATTTACTTTAATAGAAAAATCGGGTTATAATCAAAATGATTTTATTATATCTACACCATTAAATAAATTAAGTGAAAACTTTATTTTAGATGATATAATGACTATTTTTCATGAAGTTTCTATATCACAAGATGAAGATATAGATGGAATTATAATTCTTCATGGAACTGATACTTTAGCTTATACTTCAGCTTATATTTCGTTGCTCACTCAAAAATGTAAGAAAAAAATTATCTTTGTTTCTAGTAATTATCCTTTAAGTGATAATAGAGCTAACGGCATTATAAATTTTACTACAGCAATAAAAATTATAAAAGAAGAGAAATTTATTCCTGCTGTCTATGTTGCATACAAAAATTCTCATGAAAATTTTGTTGGAATTCATTTAGCATCTAGGTTGTTGGAACCTGCTGCTTATAGTGATTGCTATAATAGCCCAATAGGTTATAGATATGCAAAATTTATAGATAACAAATTTGAATTTGAAAATACTACTATTAACTTATGTAATTATGAATTTCAATTTAATGTTCAATTTAACAAAAAATGTTTATATATTACGCCTTACACAGGATTAGATTATGATATGCTCAAATCTATCAATTTTGATTTTGTAGTTCACAATTTGTATCATAGCGGAACAGCAAATAGCAATACTATTGACAATAAATTCAGTGTGTTAAATTTTATAGATTATTGTAATAAAAAAAATAAACCTATTTATTTTTGCAATATACAAAAAAGGGAATGTTATTATGATTCCTTTTGCAATATGTTCAAAACTAATACAAAATTTTTATATGATATTCTTCCTAATACAGCAATTGCTAAAATTAACATTGCTTATAATTTATTAGATGAAAAATATAGAGAACTTTTTATAAATTCAAATATAGCAGGAGAATTTCTTAATTAATAAATGACTTTGTTTTCAAATTAACATAATTTAAAAACTTTCAATAAGTCAAACATTAAAATAAAATTTAACAAAAGAATAATAAAGTAATTATTTTTTATGAAAAATTAAATTAATTTTTGTTTTAAAAATTAATTGACATTTTATTTTAAAAGGCTTATAATCTTTACAAAGCATTGATGAAGAAAAGTAACATGACTAGTCATTTATCAGAGAGGCAAATCGTGGCTGAAAGTTTGCTAAATGTCGCATGCGAAAGAACACTTCGGAGCAATTTTTTTGAAAGTTTAACTATTAAATTTTTAATTAAACAAGTAGAGAAAATCGGGAAAGCCCGTCATAGCTTTTATAAGAGGCAACTTTAAATAAGTTGCAAGTTAGGTGGCACCGCGAGTCATTCGTCCTAACACATAGACCAAAAGTCTTATGCGTTTAGGCGAATGGCTTTTTTGGTTACTTAAGTTATTTAAAATTAAACCATATAAATAAAAAATTTAATATTATTTAAAAAAAATAAATGATTTAATTTATTTAACTTAATCAAAATATTAAAAATTTATGGAGGTAAATAATGGAAAACTACATTAGAAGTAACCTTGCTCAAGCTCAAGGTAAAGTTGAAATATGGGCATGGATTGAAAAAGTTCGTGATCAAAAAAGTATGCAATTTGTTATTTTAAAAGATAGAAGTGGAATGTTACAAATGACTATTGAAAAAGCAAAATTACCCCAGATAGCTGAAGTTGTTTCACATTTTACTCAAGATTATTATGTCAAAGTCTACGGAACTATTGTCCCAAATGAATATGTTAAGCTAGGTAAAAAAGAACTTATTCCTGATAGTCTTGAGGTTCTTTCAAAGGCTGAAATTGCACCTATAGATAGTGAAAGTTCTATTGATCAACGCTTAGATTATAGATGGATAGATTTGCGTGATCCTAAAAAACGACTAATATTTGAAGCTCAAACTGCACTAACTCAGGGTATGAGAAATTATTGTATAGATAATGGTTTCATTGAAGTGCATTGCCCTACTACTATTAAAAATGAAAGCGAATCAGGTTCTGGAGTATTTGAAGTTAAATATTTTGATAAAAAAGCTTATTTAATTCAAAGCCCTCAATTTTATAAACAAATGGCTATAGCTGCAGGATTTGAAAAAGTTTTTATTGCAACTCCTATTTATCGTGCTGAAAAATCATTTACTAGAAAACACGCAACAGAATTTTCTGGTTTTGACCTTGAATTTGCAAATGTTTCTTCTGTTGAAGATGTTATGAAAGTTGAAGAAGAACTTATTCATGCTGGTCTTAAAGAAGTTTCAGAAAAATATGGAGAAAAAATAAAATCTTTACTTGGAGTTGATGTTATTGTTCCAACACTCCCATTCCCTAGAGTAACTATGAAAGAAGTATATAAAATACTTGAAAATGAATGTGATTATCCATTAGATGAAGGTTCAGACATTGATACAGAAGCTGAAAACCTACTTTCTCAATATATGATGAAAAAAAACAATCATCAATTTTTCTTTGTTAAAGATTACCCAAGCGATGTTAGACCTTTCTACTCTATGCATAAGACCGATGATCCTGCTTATAGCGAAACTTATGACCTCTATTATAAAGATGTTGAAATTACAAGTGGTGCTATGAGAGAACACCGTCCAGATATACTAGCACAACAAATTGAAGCAAAAGGTATAGATCCAAAAACAATGGAAGAAAATTATATTAACTTCTTTAAATTTGGATGTCCCCCTCATGGCGGATTTGGTATTGGGCTTGATAGACTTACTATGCTTATACTTGATATACCAACCATAAAAGAAGCTATGTTTGTATTCCGTGGTCCAGATAGACTCAACCCTTAAAATACAATATTATAAATCAAAAATGAAAATCTAATAAAATTATTTAATTTATTTTAATAAAAAAAAGGAAGATGATATGAATAAAACAAAAATAACTATTGATGATGTCAAAAATCTCGCATTGCTTTCATCTTTGGAATTTACCGAAGAAGAATTAATTAACTTTATTCCTCAATTCGAGCAAATAGTTGAATTTGTCGACGAAGTAAAAAATTGTGATATTGGTAATACTCAACTTAACTATACAAGCCATAAACTTTCTGATTGTCGTGAAGATGAAATCAAACAAAGTTTTTCACAAGAAGAGATACTTCTTAATAGTCCAAAAACTAAAAAGGGCTCATTCTGTGTGCCTAAAATGTTAGATTAAGGAGGATAAAATGAATATAGGAGAATTATCTTTAATAGAACTTTGCAATGCTATTGCTGAAAAAAAATTAAGTTCTTATGAAGTGACTAAATATTATATAGATAAATGTCATGAGAAAGCGGACTTGAATGCCGTATTAGAAATTTTTGATGATGCACTCGATAAAGCTAGAGAAATGGATGAAAAAATTGCTAAAGGATATAAAGGTAAACTTGCAGGAGTTCCAGTAATAATAAAAGACAATATTTTATATAAAGGTAAGATTTCATCTTGTGGCTCTAAATTTTTAGAGAACTATGTGGCTCAATATGATGCAGATGTTGTTACAAAAATGCTTGAAGAAGGTGCAATTATAATTGGAAGATCAAATATGGACGAATTCGCTATGGGTTCTTCAACAGAAAATTCTGCTTTCGGTATAACAAAAAATGCACTTGATCCAACATGTGTTCCCGGTGGCTCCAGTGGTGGTTCTGCTTGCGCTGTCGCTGCAGGTCTTGCTCCAGTAGCTTTAGGAACAGATACTGGTGGTTCTATAAGACAACCTGCTTCTTATAATGGTGTTGTAGGAATCAAACCTACTTATGGCAGAGTTTCACGTTATGGTGTTGTAGCTTACGCAAGTTCTATAGAACAAGTAGGTCCAATAACTAAAAATGTAAAAGACAATGCTTATATGCTCAAAATTCTTTCTGGTGAAAGTCAACATGATGAAACATCTTTAAAAATTGAAACACCAAATTATTTGGAACAAATCACAGGAAATATAAAAAATTTAAGAGTTGGAGTTTTAAAAGAAATAGAAGAAGCAGTAAAAGGACTTGAAACTGAAATTTCTTATAGAAATGCAATTGATTTTTTAAAGAAAAATGGAGCAATTATAAAAGAAATTTCAATTCCAGATTTTAAACTCACCCTTCCATGTTATTATATTATAGCTCCTGCTGAAGCAACAAGTAATCTTGGACGATTTGATGGTATAAAATATTCCCGCAGAAGCACAGAAGCAAAAGATGTTTATGAAATTTACAAGAAAAGTAGAAGTGAAGGTTTTGGAAAAGAAGTAAAAAGAAGAATTATGCTTGGAAACTTTGTTCTAAGTTCTGGATATTTTGATGCATATTATAATAAAGCAAAAAAAATACAACAAAAACTTAAAGCTGAAGCAAAAGAAGCTTTCAATAATTGTGATATAATCATTATTCCTACTACCACAGGTGAAGCCTTTAAAATTGGAGCAAAAGTTAACGACCCTATCAGCATGTATAAAGAAGATTTATTTACTATAGTGGCAAATGTTCTTGGAATTCCATCTTTATCTATGCCATTTGGTAAAGGAAAAAATAATATGCCATTAGGAATACAAATTATAGCAGATAGTTTAAAAGAAGGCACAATTTATAATGTTGCTGAATTTATAGAAAAAAATCATAAGGAGTAAAGATATGCAAGAGTATGATATAGTTGTTGGACTTGAAGTCCATAGTGAACTTAAAACAAATAGCAAAGTTTTTTGCTCATGTAAAAATCAATTTGGCCAAGAACCTAATACAAATTGTTGTCCAGTCTGTGTTGGTTTGCCAGGTGCTCTTCCTGTTTTAAATAAAAAAGCTGTTGAACTTGTTATAAGAGCTGGGTTAACTATGAATTGCGACATAAATGAAACTGCTGTATTTGAAAGAAAAAATTACTTTTATCCTGACCTTGCAAAAGCTTATCAAATAAGCCAACTTGTCAAACCTATTTGTATTAATGGATATATTGACTTGAAAAACAAACGTGTCAGACTTAATCGTATACATTTGGAAGAAGATGCAGGAAAACTTGTTCATAGCACTGCAGCAATAGGTACTCTTATTGATTACAATCGTGGAGGTGTTCCTCTTATGGAATTAGTAACAGAACCTGATATCTCAAGCGCTGATGAAGCTGTAGAATTTTTAACTAATCTTCGTCAAAAACTTATTTATGCAGGTGTTGCTGAATGTAAAATGGAACAAGGAGGCATGAGATGTGATGTAAATGTTTCTGTAAAGAAAAAAGGGACAAAAGAATTTGGTCAAAGAACAGAAATGAAAAACCTAAATTCATTTAGAAGTGTTTATAGAGCTATAAAATATGAGTCTGAACGCCAAATTGAAATATTAGAAAATGGTGGAAAAATTATACAAGAAACTAGAAAATGGGATGATAATCATGGAAAAAGCATTTCAATGAGAAGAAAAGAAACTTCTTCTGATTATAGATATTTCCCTGACCCAGATTTGCTTGCAGTTGAAATTTCAAAAGATGATATCGAGAATATTAGAAAAACACTTCCACTTATGCCTGATCAATTTAAAGATAAATTTGTAAATGAATATGGTCTAAGCGAATATGAAAGTGATATACTTACTAAAGAGAAAAAACTCTCAGATTATTTTCTTGAAGTAATAAATCATTATAATAATCCTAAAGAAATATCTAATTGGATATTAACTGAAATTTTAAATAGAATAAAAGATGAAGAAAATGCTGATATTAAAATATCTCCTTGCGATCTTGCAAAACTTTTGAAATTGATTGAAAATAAAAGCGTTACAAGAACTAACGCGAAAGAAATGCTTACTCGTATTTGGGAAAATGCTGAGAATATTGATAATCTTGTTAAAGAATTTGGTGGAAATATCGATGATGATAAATTAAAGGTAATAGTTGAAACAATTATAAACAACAATCCAAAAGTTGTTGAAGATTATCATATTTCCGAAACTCCAGAAAAAGTATTTAGATGGTTTACTGGACAAGTAATGAAAGAAACCAAAGGCAAAGCAAATGCTCAAAAAGCTGAAGCTTATATAAGAGAATTTTTAAATAAATGATTTTAAAACAAAAGTATTACTAAAAATTTTGTTTTATAACTTAATTTTTATTTTTGTAAATAAACGAAAAATAGACAAATTTCTTTTGTTTTCATTTTTTTCTTCTTAATATTTTAAATATATTGAAATTACTATTACTTTACTTAAAATATGTCGATAAAAAAAATAATTTTATAAATATATTAATAAAAAAATATAAATATTGTGATAGTTTACACATCCAGTGTAATAAATGATTTATTTCAAATTAATTAAAAAATATATTCTATCTAAATCACTTAATATAAATAATAAAAATATAATAAAAATTTTCAATTTAGACTAAAAGTTGATAGATAATATAATTATTAACATTAGTTCATAATAAGAATATAAATTAAAATTTTATAAAGCTAAAATATAAAAAAGTTGAAAATGAGATTTAATTATAATTCTATAAATTCAATATTTATAACATAAAATATTTATTGATAAATATTTTATAAATATAAAAATCTGTGCTTGATTAAGCACAGATTTTTATTCATTTTCGCATCCACATTCAAAATCATAAGCGTATTCTTCAGGTTTATCCTGATAAAATACTGCATTATTTGCGGATGTCCAAAGATAATTATCACAACATTTTGTAGTAAATGTTGCAGATTCAGATTCAGAATCTGCCCAAGTACCAATTTGATGTAAAACATGCTGACCATTCTCTTCAATAACAACATAATTGAAAGTATTTTTACTATTACCCCAATTATCGAAAACATTTCTATTTCCGCATCCTGAAAATGTAATTAAAGAAGCTAATGTAGTAGTAAGCATTAAAGTTACAAGAGCCTTTTTCTTTAAATTTTTCATCGTATTACTCCTTTTATTATCTTTATTGTCTCATACTTTTACCAAAAAGTCAATACCAATTATCATTGTTTAAATAAACTTTTCATTATATTTAAAGAAAAATTTATAGAAGTTTTTTTTGTGTCAGATTTAGAATGTGTTATAGAATAAATAATTTTGTTATTAATTAATGAAATAACTATAATTGTATAAATTTGACCATTGAAAAATAACAAATAATCTAAACTTCTGCCATCTTCACAAATAAATTTATCTTTTTCGACAACATCTAAATTACATTCTTTGTTATCGTTAATAAATTCTTCTATTATATCTTGATAACTGTTTTTATCACTATCAGCTAAGTAATTTACAAGCAATACCCAGTCTAATTTGTCGTAACCTAAAACCAATAAACAATTATCTTTTTGAAGTTTATTAAAATTTAATTTTTCTAAAACTTCATCCTTTTTATAAAGCCTTATTCCTTCCGATAAAGAAAATTTTATTCCTAAATTTTTAAATGTAATATCCATATAAATCTCCTATAAACTTATATTTTTGTAATATTTTTTAATAAAACTAAAAACTATTTTTAAAATTTATTAATTATAGTTCAAAATTTAAATCAAATTCAAAATTAGATAAATTGGCTATGTGTCTATGCTTTAGATAAATTGGGTTGTTTAAACTCTCTGGAATTTTCATATTAGGATAATTTTTAGTTTTAATCAATATTATATCTAAGTTGTTCTTTTTAGCCAATTCAACTTCTTCAACAGTTGCATTATCATAACATATAATAGCGTTAGGTTTTAAAGGCAAATTTAAACCTATTTCAGAATAACCAAAACTTGAATCATCTCTTGTTTTCTTTTTAAATTCATCGATTGGAATATAATTAGGAACTGCAAAAGATGACCATGTGCCTGTTTTTTCATCAAAAGAAGTTGAAGCATCATTTGAATGAGCAATACCTAAATTATCGTCATTTATTTTTGAATAAAATGCAAACTTTGTATTCATCGGTCCATAACACATAATATTTTTATCATCAATTAAACTAACAGAAAAACCTTGCGCATTATTTAAATTTTGAAGTAACATATCAGGATTGTTAGAAGAATGAATTAAAAAATTAAATTTTTGTCCATCAAATACTTTAACTTTTAAAGAATTTGATTTTATTTCATCGACAGTTGTTTTTATAGTTTTATTTAATCCTTTTAAAAAGATATCTTTAAGCTCGGACTCTATATTATCACAAAAACCACTTAAATTATAATCACTATTTTCTAATTTTTAGCACAATTAATAATATCTTGTTTTTTATCTGAATAAATGACATCTTTTAACATATCAGCAAATTTGTAAATTTCTATAGGAAAGACTGACTTTTCTATATCTTTAATTGTTTTAGAATATTTATCTAACATTATCAAAACATTATCCAATCTGCGCGAAGAACACTTAAAGAAATATTGACATAACCCCTCAATATTTCCCTGCATCATAGATTGTTTATTAGATTTATCCAATTGAGCTTTTAATTGACGAGCAAGATTTGCATCTATATCTTCTAAACAAGTTGCAAGTGAATAACTGATATTAGCATCATTTTCTGCAATTGTATTAAATTTAAAAGAAACAATAGAATTATATATATCATCAATAAAATCTTTTCCATTACTATTCTTAGATTTTGCCTTATTATATAATTGATTTGCAATATTTTTAAACTCGGTATACAAAATTATCCCCTTTTAAATTAACTAAATTTAAACTACTTTTTCATAAAATATTATAGCATAACTATTATAAATTGTAAACATCTTATTATTTTTTTACTTTATTCAAAATTTAATATATTTATAGATTAATAATTTTTAATTCTTAATTTTTTTATTTAAATTTATAAAAAAAGACAACTTAAATACTAATTGTCTTTTTTCATAAATTATTTTAATGCAATCATATATTATTTAAAATAAAATTACATCATCAACATCTTCTTGAATTTGGTTATTGACAACTCCTGCTTTATTATCAGATTTTTCTCTTACAATTTCAGTAAAGCTTGAATGTTCTCCATTTATAAATTTAGCATAAACTTCTTCTTGTGTTAAATTAGTTCCCTTAACTTCTACTCTTGCTCTACAAGATTCCAAAACAATTTTTCCATCTTCGTCCCTGCCTTGTAAAGTATCTATTAAGAAATAACTAACGTTATTATCAATATCTTTAACTACTTGCGAAATACCAGTCGTTACAACTCCAGAATTTATAAATGTTGTACCACCAGAAACAAAAAGCCCACTTATATTCACATCACTTAATACTTCAGGTCTAGCATATCTATATTCTTTTGAAATTGAATTGTTCATAGCACTAGCCTCGGAAATATTTTCACTACTGCATGAATATGCATTTTGAACTGCTTCGTTTAGTAAATTATAAACTTCAGAACATGCCTCTGTTGCTTTTTTTATTGAATTACTTTCTGAATAATTCCATTCATTTACATCTCTAATTGCATTTATGTTATCAATCGAATTCCTTTGTTCAAGTAATTTTGTTTGATTAGCTTTTTCAATAGCATCTAATATTTTCTGTGCTTGAGTATTAGAAATATTAAAATATATATTCATATAATTATTTTCTTTTAACCCAATTATTTTTTCTACACTAGTACTTCCGAAAGCTTTCATTATATAATCATTGTTGTTTTTGGCTAATTCCAATGATGCCACATTAAAATTTGAAATGCCTGCCTTTTCAGCAATAGTAGAACCTAAATCAATCCTTTGTTCTTCTAATAATTCTTGTGCTTTTGCAAAATTTGAACAAACAATAGGAACATTTACAAAATGGGACAACAATCCTACAAGAACCACACCCAATCCACCAGCTACTGTGCAAAGCACTCCATATGCAAAATCTTCACCATCAATATACATATTTAACCTCCATATTACATTAAAATTATAACATATTTTTAATCTTTGTCAAGACACAAATTTTTTATTATTTATAATAAAAACTTTAATAAGTAGAAATGAAATTTTTAATTATTTATGTTTATGCGAATTTTTGTTCATAATTCTTGAATGTTATCATTTTCAATATCTTCAAGACTTAAAATATAATCTTCAAAAGATTGATATCTAGCCTTAAATTTTTCCTTATCAACAGAATAAACATCATCAGGACTTACTAAGTTATAAACTTCCATTTTTCCATTTTTTTCATTAGCAATAGTTGGAATTAGTTTTGAAACATAAGTATCCTCTTCACCATTAACTTTAACATACCTGTTTTTAAATTCTTTCTCGCTTACACCATAAGGTCTACTCTTTCCATCAATATCTTGAACAAGGAAATCACCTTTTCTTAAGTAAATAACTCCATCTTGAGTTTCATAATATCCATCATTATCAATTATTGTTGCTTTTATTTGCGTAGGACGCTTAATATAAACATTTGAGAAATCAAAATCTTTGTCTTTAATTTTATAAAAATTTTTCAAAAAGTTTACAACATCTTTTTGAGTTTTGTTCTTAGAAGATGATAAAATTATACCTTTTTTAAATTGAGATAAATCTTTTTCATTTATTTTGAGTTTAAATCTTTTAGTGACATCATCTATAAACTCATCAAGTTTATTTCTAAGTTCCTCATTGTCTTTATCATTAAACTCTTTATCACTTGAAACTTCAATAGTATTCAACATATTTTTTTGGTCTAAAATACCTTCTTTGCGCACGTCTTTTGGTAAAATCATTAATTGAGCAAGACCAGAATTTAAACAAGCAAGTGCTGTTTCTATTTGTATAAATGGACTTGTCATGCCATTGCCTTTATTAAAAGCAAGAGATAAAATACCATCACTTTGTCTTAAAGCGTTGGATATATCTTTGACAAGATGATTACTTTTTTCGCTAATATTTCTAATATTTATAACTTTTAATCCTTTAAAATTTAAATATTTAATAATACTTTCCATAAGATTTTGATTTGTTTCGTTATCATAAGGATAAGCAACACTTAAGAAAATTTGTGGTTTATTTTTCACTGAAACAATATTTAAATTTTCAATTAACAAACTTTGAGCGTTAGCTTCTTTAATTACATTATAAGAGCCTTCAAATTCAGCTTTTTGAATTCCATAAATATCATTCGATTCTATTGCAACTAAAACACCACCTTTTTTTATATATTGTATCTCACCCCAGCTAGTCATAATTGCAACATTCTCATTGATTTTAATCATAGGTCTATATTTACCACTTGGTTTAATTGATTTACCTTCTATATCACCATCAGGCATTTGATAAAGATTCCTAAATTTTGAATCAGATACAATCATATCTTCGCCAGATGCTTGCGTAACAACCCAATCTGGCTGACCAGTCACAGTATCATAAGACACAACATTAGTTGTTTCGTTGTGACCATTTTTCATTACTGTATTAATAACTTCCCCCACAAAACCTTGTCTAGCAGTTATGTTTGCAAATTTTGAGCCAACTAAAGCATCTGACTGATGAGCTAATAAGTATTCTTTAGGATCATCCAACATTAAATATTTTTCAGAATCTTGTTCAATAAATTTATTGTTCATAAAAACTCCTTTTCTTTATTATACAATAGATTTGAAATAAATACAATAGTTTTTTATATTCAATTAATTTTAATTTAAACTTATAAAAAATCTAATTAAAATTAATAAATATCAATACACAAATAAATTTGACTTTTATATTATTTTTTATAAAATAAAATTATTAATTAAAAGCACTTATATTATTAAGCAATACATTAAATAAAAAATAAAGATTATTAATTAAAATTATTGATACATAAATTACAACTAATTATTTATAAAATATAACTATTGACATTTTTTCAATTTTATGTTAATATAAAACTAGAAATAAAAGGAAAAATTATGAACAATTTAAAAAATGAAATGGATGTTGGAATAATACAAGAACCAGGTCGTATGCCAGCTCCAGAAGTTATGAAAGAAAGACAAATGCATATGCAAATGCAACAAATGCAAGCATCAGCATCGCCATCACCAAATCCACCACCTCCTACACCACCAAACTACAATAACTTTATTCTAAAATACAACAACAATAATGATAGTACCGCTAAAATTGCTGCTGAATGGTGGGCGAAACAAATTTTAAATGAAGTTAAAAAAAGAAAAATTCAAAATACAAATAATAAAGCAAACATTTACAGCAACCTCAGCTATAGTTTAATTACAGAAAAAAATATTAAAAACTTTAAAAGTGCTTTAGAAAAATTAATTATTAAAAAATTGCAAAAAGAAAAAATCGTTATTTTAACTCCAGATTTTGAAGATGATTTATTAAAAGAAGCGGCAGAAAACAATAATATTCCATACCAGCTAATAGACAAAAATAAAGCTGTTTTTGTAACTAATAAAACAGTAGAGGTCTCTGAAAATATATTTGAAAAAAAATCATTTAAAATAATATATGATAATTCTAATGAAAATGGACTTATGTAATTAATAAAAAAGGCAATAAATTTTATTGTCTTTTTTTATTTTTAAATGATTTCACATAAAATGGATAAATAATAATATAATCTATATAAATTATTAAATATTATACTTTATATTTATTGATAAAATTTTAATTATATATTTGTCTTATTATAAATTTTAGAATTAATACTTATTATTTTAACAAAATCTTTTATTTTTTTTTAAATAATACAAATTTTCTTTTTCACATTAAAAAAATAAAAACATTTTATATATGAAGTTACAATTAAATTTAAATAATTCATTTTTAAATAACAAAACAAGTATTTAAAACATAAAATGCAAGTATATAAAAGGATAAAATTAATTATATGTTTTATGATTGTATTAAAAAAAACTTTATAAAAAAATTATGTTTTTGTAACACTACAATAAATAATAAAAAAAATGAAACATTTAATAAATTTATAATTGGTCCTGCGGGTCCTCGTGGAAATACAGGCGCAACTGGTCCGACTGGTCCAGCTGGAGCTACTGGGGCTACTGGAGCTACTGGAATAAGTGGTGCACCTGGTCCGACTGGAGCTACTGGGGCTACTGGACCTACTGGACCTACTGGAATTTCAGGTTTAAATGGAAATACAGGACCTACTGGAAATACAGGGCCTACTGGACCAACTGGAGCTGCAGGTCCATTACCTTCTAGTTTTGTAAACTTAAATCAACTTTATGTAAGAAGTGGAACCATAGGAGGAACTGGTTCTCAAGATAATCCTCTTCCAACAATTGAAGATGCTATTGCAGTAGTAAAAAATGGTGGAATAATATATGTAGAAGATGGCGTATATCCTATAGATGAATCTATAATTTTAAGCAAAAATAATATAACAATAAAAGGTTTACCAAATTCAATAGTTTATTTAATTTCAAATGTTCCTGCCCTACTTATAACAGGTTCTGGCAATATTATACATGGATTAACATTTACAAGCGATAATCCTTATCCCGTTGAATTTATACAAATAGGAGGAAACAATAATTTAATCTTTCAAAACATTATTTATGGCCCTCAACAAGCCGGTTCTTCTGATACTTGGGTAACTAACAGAGGAATTGTAACTCAAGGTTCTACACAAAACAATTGGATAGATAATAATATAATTTATTCTTTAAGACAACTAGGTTACCTAAATCCAAATTCAACTGGTTATATAACAAATAATGTTGGATTTAGTAGTAGAGGTTGGGTCGTAGACCAAGCATTATATCAATTTTCGGGAAATTCATGGGGCGATCCAGCTAATGCAGTAGATATTGCATTATTATCTGGAACAACATCTGGAGCACCTTATAGTAACCTTACTTTGTTACAAAATAACAATTCAAATGCAAATATAAGCGACCAAAGATAATAAAAAAATAATGAAAATATCATATTTTATGCTATAATAAGAATATGAATTTTATATTATCTCAAATTATGGGAGCTATAGCTTTATTGTTGATGATTATTTCTTATTTTGACAAAAATAAAATTCGATTTTTTTTCATTCAACTAATAGCAAATATATTTTATGGTTTATCTTTTATTTTTTCAAATGCTATGGTTGCTGGCATTAATTCCTTAATTTCAATAGTAAGAGTTTTACTTCTATACATTTACAATAGAAAAGATAAAAAACCTCCTTTAATATTTATTCTTATATTTTCAATAATTTATATAACTGTTGGAATTATATTTATAAAAGATTACTATGATATCATAACAATAATTACGCCAATATTATTTACTGTAGCAATGTGGATGAAAGATATGCAAATAATACGTTACTTTTTAATTATTCCAAATACTTTATTAATATTTTATTCTTTAATAAATCAAGTATATACATCTGCTCTTTTATCACTATTAGAAGTAATTATTTTAATTATCGCTATAATAAAATACAAATACTTTAATAAAAAAAATACTAAAGATGCAAATAATAAACTAGAAAAAGATAATGACCTAAAAAACACAAACTCATAAAAAAGAAAATAAAAAGAAATCATAATGAAGTGAACCCTATTTTTGCACCACAAAAATAAAAAGGGATTACTTTAAATTTAATACCTCTTATGGTATAATTACCATAGGAGGTTTTTTCTATGGCTAGCAAAGGACAAAAATTTAGTAAATATACTGATGAATTCAAAAAAAATATTGCTTTACAGCATATCGACGAAAGAAAATCTTACGGCTATCTATCTAAAACATATGGTATACCCAACGGAACAATTGCAACTTGGGTCAGAACTTTTAATTTAGGCAACAAAAATATGTCAGATAACCGCGGTAGACCTAAGATAGATGATGAAATAGACTATAAAGAAAGATATGAAATACTAAAAAATTACCAAGCCTTCCTAAAGGCACAACGAGAGAAAAAGTAATTTTTATCAATGCTAATAAACATAGATATAAACTACAAAA
>CASEOW010000052.1 GCA_949289785.1 uncultured Bacillota bacterium
ACCCCCACCTTATCAGGGTGGTGCTCTAACCGGCTGAGCTACATCTCTATATAGTTTGTTTTAACGAGTTTAGCAACTCTCGAGGACTTGACCCAACAGGTTATCACACCTTATCAGGGTGGTGCTCTAACCGGCTGAGCTACATCTCTATGTATCTTTGCAACTAGAATTTATCGTTGCATTATAATTATAATTATTTTTATATAATATGTCAACTATATTTTTAAAATATTTTTTTATTTCTTGAATTTTAATCATTTAGTATTTAAAAGTTCTTTTTCTAACCAAGAAATATTTATTTTAACTATTAATTTTATTTCATTTTCGCAAAGAGCTTTTCCTTGTTGTATTCCATACCATTTTTCCAAACATTTTCTACAACAAGTTGCGGTTGCGTGCTGTGAAATGAAGACAGGATGACCCTTGTAAGGCGTTTGTTTTCCGTCATTGATAATAATTTCAGGTGCTAAACGCTTTATTATAAGTTCATGTGCATGTTTTTGTATTGTAGCAAATCCTTTTGTTTTTAAAGTATTAAGGTCTTTGTCATTTAAATGAAAACTACTACGAAATTTTGATTTTGATAGCGCTTTTAATTTTTGTTCAATAAATTTATCATTATTCATCTATAAAGTATAACATTTTTTTATGTATTAACAAACTAATATAACATGTATTAAAAATTAGGAAGACTTAAATTTTATTTAATTTTTTAAATTTTATTTTTTGTCTTAGTTATATTGTGATATAATACTTATCGGAGGAAAAAATGAAAGAGTTAAAAATAAAACAAATTAAAGCTAGACAAATTTTAGATTCTAGATCAAATCCTACAGTTGAAGTTGATGTTACTCTTGAAAATGGAGTAATGGGAAGAGCATGCGTGCCATCTGGTGCTTCTACTGGTGCTTTTGAAGCGGTAGAGCTTAGAGATGGTGACAAAAGTAAATATAATGGAAAATCTGTATACAAAGCTGTTGAAAATGTAAACACAGTTATTGCTCAAGCAATTATTGGCATGAATGCTTATGACCAAAGAGCAATAGATAATAAAATGATTGAACTTGACGGAACTGAAAATAAAGCTAAACTTGGTGCAAATGCTATATTAGGTGTTTCACTTGCTGTATGTGTTGCTGTTGCTAAAAGTGAAGGTGTTTCATTGTTTAAGTATTTAGGCAAAGGTAATGTTTTACCAGTTCCTATGCTTAATATTTTAAACGGTGGTAAGCATGCAGATAACAATCTAAATTGTCAAGAGTTTATGATTATGCCAATAGGAGCAAAAACTTTTTCTCAAGCTTTGGAAATGAGTGCTACCATTTATCAAAATTTAAAAAAAGTTTTAAAAGAAAAAGGATATGCGACTGGTGTTGGTGATGAAGGAGGTTTTGCACCAAATTTACAAAATGACGAAGAAGCTCTTGTTTTAATTGTTGAAGCAATAGAAAAATCAGGTTATAAAAAAGGCGAAGAAGTTGCTATTGCTCTTGATGTAGCAGCTACTGAAATGTATGATGAAGCTGTTAAGATTGGACAGGAAGGAAAATATTATTTTTGGAAAACTAAACAATTATTCTCTACTAGTGAATTAATTGAATACTATAAAAATTTAATAGAAAAATATCCTATTGTATCTATAGAAGATGGTTTAAGTGAAGAAGATTGGAATGGCTGGAAAGAGTTAACTAAAGAACTTGGAAACCGAATTCAATTAGTTGGAGATGACCTTTTTGTTACAAATACAAAAAGATTAAAGAAAGGTATAGAACTTGGTGTTGCAAATTCTATTCTTGTAAAAGTTAATCAAATCGGTTCTCTTTCTGAAGCTATTGATGCTATTGAACTTGCTAAAAACAATAATATGACTGCTGTTGTATCTCATAGAAGCGGTGAAACAGAAGATACATTTATCGCAGATCTTGTTGTTGCTCTTGCATGTGGACAAATTAAAACTGGTGCTCCATGTAGAAGTGAAAGGGTTGCTAAATATAATCAATTATTAAGAATAGAAGAAAAATTGGGCGATGAAGCTGTTTATAGTGGAGTAAAAGCTTTTAAAATTTAGTAGTATAAAAAAAAGAATTTGTGAAAGGTTACAACCTTTTGAAACTAGCAAAAAAAACAAAAGGAACTCTACAGATAAAGTAAAGTTCCTTTTTATATTAGTTTCAAAAATAACAGAGTAAACAAATTCTTTTTTTATTTTAAATTATTTTAAACTAAACTTATTTTATAGGCAAATTTTTGTTCAAATCCTGATTTTTCTGAAGCTTTTTGACAAGCTATATTTGTTTTTTGTGTTGTCAGTCTAATAGAAACTATGTTTTGTTTTTTTAAATATTCTTTTGTATTATCTAATAATATACTTCCTAATCCTTTTCCACGCATATCTTTTTTAACTCCAAAGTACCATAATGTTGCAAAAGACATATCTTGAAAAGGATCATAATGAATATAAATTACATCTGATGCTAAAATAATTTGTTCTTGTTTTAATACTAATATTTTAAAATTGCCTTCTTTTAAAAGATTTATAACTTTATATTTGTATTTTTCGTAATTTATTTTTATATCAAATGTATTAACCATAAAATTATAAAATTTATCAATATCTTCAAGTGTTAATTCTTCAAACTTTATCATTATAATCTCCATTTATATTTATAAAATTGTTTTAATGCTTTCTATCAATTTTTTAGATCCAGCAATTTGCAAATTATCTTTTTCGTAAACTTCGCCACCTGCAATTTTAATTATATATAATCCGGGTAAATAATCCCAAATATTTAGATTTGTAAATATAGCACCACCAAGTATTCCGTTAGCAGTCCAACCAAAACTAACACTAGCACAATGAACAAGTCTTAGATATCTATTTGAAATATTTAATTTTTTAAAAATTTCAACTTCATTTTGCCTACCACAAACATATAGACAGTTTTCAACAGGTTTTTCGGTTACTTCAATTTTTTTATAATTACAAAAAGCTCCATCTTTATCAGCATAATAAAGCTGATTTAATTTTGGTGCATAAATGACTGCACTTATTGTTTCATTATTTTTAACCATCGCTATCTGTATTGCCCAAATTGGAAAATTATTTGCAAAATTTATAGTTCCATCAATAGGATCAATAGCAAAGTAATTATCTTTAGGTTTTACTAATGGATTAAATTCTTCACTAATTATATCAAAGTTTGGGAAAAATTTATTTAGTTTATTTATAATATATCTTTCTACTTCATAATCAAAATTTGTTACAAGATCACCATTATTATCCTTTGCTTTTACTATCATGTCATTTGTAATTAATTTAGATGCTTTTTTCACAATATTTATAAGTATTTTTGTTTCCTTTATCATTATTTCTCCTTTTATAAATAAAAATAAAATAAACTAAAATAAAAATTCTTTTATGATACTTAAGAACTTTTTATTATATTTATTTTATTATTTAAATTTGGTTTTAATAGAATAATTCATTATATAAATCTTCAATTGTGTATGAAATTTCTTTAGTTCTCCATCCTTCATCTAGCATTTCATTAATTCTTAAAGAGTAACCTATAGCTATTTTTACATCATTTTCATTTTCTATAACACTTCCATTATAACTTAAAATGACAGGTATTTTAGTTGTTGTATCTACTAAGTAAAATGGAACATCTTTTAATTTAATATCAATTCCTTTTTTATTAAGATAAGCCAAAGACCAAAAAGTGTTATCAGCCCATAATCTTCCATCTTTTGCAAGAATTATTCGAATAGGTTTTTGATTATCTAAATTTGAAATTGATTTTATTTTGTCTAATTCTTCGTTTAAATTTGGTTTTTTATTGTAACCCAAGAAAATATTTTCAAAGCCAACTAATTTAGCTAATTGATATAAAATTTGAGTGGATTTTGAAAGCTTAGAAATATATTTACATTGACAATTTTTTAAATTAGTATCAAAAAAGACTCCATAACGCTCATCGTTTGAATCTATATTTTTATAATCAAAGTTTCTTACTCTGCTTAAAGCCTCCATTATTTGATTATTGCTTAACATATATTCTCCATATAAATTATACCATAAAATTCTTTTTTTATCAATACTAAAATTTAAACTTTTATAATTATCTAATCAAGATAATTATAATTAATAAAATTTAGAATATAAATGAAAATGTAAAAAAAACATTGTTATTTTAACAATGTTTCTTATTTATTATATTATTCTATACCTTTAACTTGATAATTTTCGTCAATTAATTTATAAAAATCTACTTTTTCAACTCTTTTTTCTATTTGTTTTAAAAATTTAAAATAATTTTCATTAGAAAAGAAACCTTGAATTTGTGAAGTAGCTGATAATCTTTCGTTTTCATTTTCGTTTTCATCCAAATCGTAAAATAATTTCTTGATGTTTATAGATGTAGTATAGAAGTCATCTAAATAATTTAAAAACTCTTTATCATTTTTTTCAAACAATTCATTATCTGAATTTTTAAGCATGGCTGTGGCACTTAACTTTCCCAACTTTAAAGTTAATAAAGATGAATCTTGACAAAATTCAATTTTATTAAATTCCTTTAATTCCTTAATCATTTTAGAAATATTATCTTTTAATTTTTTTTCTTCTCCAACATGATATTCATTGTTCATATAAACAAAAGCCATAGAAACTCCTTTTTGTTGTATATATTATAACTTAAAATATTAGTTTTGTCAATAGCTATTTAATTTCAAATTGTCAATTGATAGGTCAAAATAAAGGTTTAAAAATTTAATAAATTAATAATTACAATAGAACTTGACTTATAAGATGTTTATATTATAATAAAAATATGATAAAAAAATATAATTCAAAATATTTTAATGATTGCGCTAACATGCTTGGCAAAGTATGGGATTTAGGTAGTGAAAGTTCTCAAACACCCAAAAGCCTTTGTCAAAAAATATATATGTATGAATTATTGTTTTATGGCGATTTATTATATGTTTATGTTGTTAATAATAAAGCAGTTGGTATGGTAGGATTGACAATTACAAATAAAAAGCGAAAAGGAATTAAATATAGATTTTATAAATATAGAAAAAATAAGTTAATGAAAGATAAAATTATTAAAAATAAGGATGCTTTAATAAAATATTATGAGTGTTATGATTATGCTAGTGAAGAAATTAAAAATCAGTGCGATTGTGAACTTGACATTTTAATTCTAGATGAAGAATACAGGGGAAAAAAAATGGGATTAAAACTTTTCAATTTTATTTGTGAAAAAGCAAGCGCGAAAGGATTAAAAAATTTGAGAATTGATACTGATGAAAGTTGTTCATTTGATTTTTATGAAAAATGCGGATGTGTAAAAATACAAGAACAAAACACAAATGCATACGGAGAAGGAGAGGGAGAAAAAGTTTTTGTATATTCTAAAAGATTATATTAATAAAGACTTTTTCTAGTTTTTTAATATGTTTAATACTTTCATTTAATTTGTGGTTAAAAAATAATATTAAAATTTATCAAAATACTAATAACATTAATTTTTTAACTAAACAAAAAAAGCAGTTTAATAACCTGCATTTTTATGGTTCTCAAGGTTTTGGTTTAAAAACATTTACAAAAAGTATATTGTCTATAATTTTTTTAAAATAGACAATAAGAAAAAGTTTATGTAAAAAACTTGAAAAATATAAAATAATGTATTATAATAATTATAGAAATAAAGATAATTTTCGGAGGATATTATGAGAAAATTAAAATATGGACTTTTTTATGATACATATATTCAACCTCAATCTGAATATTTTTGGGACAGTGGGCTTATTGGTGCCCATATTTACGTTGCGAATTTGCATATAAAGAATAAAAAAACGGAAGGTTGGGAATATTTTTATATAGATGATAATGATAAAATACATATTGTCAAAGATGCAAAGCCAATAGAAATGGTATATGCTCAAACATTTGGAAAGGTTAGTCCAAAAAACAAAGTGTTTTTCAGAGATAGAGCTGTTATTGAAAAAGAGAAAAACAACATCGCGGACGAAGACGAATTAACATTATAAAATTTAAAGGCAGATAAAATATACCTATTAAGGAAGTAATATAAACTGCTGAAGATGAAACAGGAAAAGAGAAATTAGAAATATAAAAAAATAAAATAGATTAGTAAATTCTAGTCTGTTTTATTTTTTTTTGTAAAGATTTAATTATTTTAACCAATATTAATGTAAAAATAATCCTATTAAAAATATCTATAATAAAATAATTAGTATTTGTTATTTTATTTATGATTTTGTTCTTGAAATGGTAAACTTATCATATTTGCTCTTTATAGTAAAAAAAAAGACTTGATAAGTCTTTTTTGGGGTGTTAAATTGATAATAGTTCTTTTATAAATTTTAGTGTGAAATTGAGCGTCAAAACTATTGTAAATTTTCTAATATTTTTTTAAATTTATATATTCCTTTTTTTTAAAAAAATTATTTGTTAAATTTTTTACACTTAAAAAAATAAAACTAAAATAAATTTATTAGTTATCAAATTCTTTATCAAAGTAATGATAAACATCAGAAGCTTTACTATCTTCAAAAGTTTCTTCTGTAAAAGAAGAATAACCTCTTAAAAGATTTTTAAAAAATTCTGATCTTAATTGTGTTTTTAAACTTTTTCTCTCATTTTCGGTAGTAGAAGAAGAATAAATACTATTCAAAGTTTTTTGAACATTTTCATCATTTATCATAATTTGCCACATATAAAGCACATTTGTTTCAATTTTACAATCATATAAACTGGTATCTGAATATGAATTTGAAATGTCGAATAAAACATCACCAAAATCAATTGAACGAACTCTATCAACTTTTTCACCTAATAAATCGATACGAAATGATTTATCATCAGATTCATTAATTATGAATTTATTAAGTCTAATAAAATATTTGCCACCACTATCTATACATAGTTGAAATTTGCCTTCATTATCTCTTATTAAACAAAGATCAATCAATCTAACATATTTAATATCTTTCATAAACACCTCAAATATATTATAAACTATTTTTTTATATGTCAATATTAAATATTATAACAAAAAAGCAGGTTTAATTACCTGCATTTTTTGTGGCTCCCCA
>CASEOW010000053.1 GCA_949289785.1 uncultured Bacillota bacterium
AATTAAAATATAGAGTTTGTCTAAATAGGAAGACTCTCCGCCATTAACTTGTCCATCCGTACCAATATTGTATGGATGTTTTTTTATATTGTAATCTAAACAATTCTTTAGAGCATAATGCTAATTGATGATATGAATTTAAAACAAATTTGATTAAACAAAATTTATTATTAACATCTTTTACTTTTTAAAATTCTTTACTTCATAAATTTAAATAGATGTTTTTTTATTTATTGACTTTTTAATTATTTTATGATAGATTAGCTATAAGTAGAGGTGGACTTATGAAAAGTTTTAATATAGGCTGGGGATTAACAAATTTATGTAATATGAATTGTCAATTTTGTTATAGTAAACAAGTTAGAAACAAAATAAATGAATGTGATATTAATGATTGGAAAAAATTTATTGATGAAAATTCAGAAAGTATAAATTCTATAAATTATGGGACTGGAGAAAATTCTATAATGGATCAGTTCTTTTATTTTGTGAGTTATGTTAGAAAAAATTATCCACATATAAGACAGTCTCTTACAACTAATGGTTATATTTCTGAGAGAATTACGAATAATATAGAATTTAAAGATATATTTAAAAATTGTATCGATGAAGTTGATGTTAGTGTTGATTTTTATAACGAAAAAAAACATTCTGAATTTAGGGGGCAGCCAAATGCTTACAAATGGGCACTAAAAACTTTAGATTATTGTGTTGAGTATAATAAATTAACTACAATTGTATTTGTTGGATATGAGGACACTTTGCAAGAAGAAAATATAGATGGATTATTTAGTTTAGCAAAAAAATATAATGCTCTTTTAAGAATGAATATTTATAGACCAGTTAGTAAAGTACCAGAAATTAATCAAAGGTTTATTTTATCCTATAAAACACTAATGTCTTCTTTAAAATATATTAATTCTAAATATGAAATTGTTGCTTTAAGTGATGCTCTGCTAGGGAATATATTTACCAATGGTGATAATATTAAAGATAATACTGGTGTAAATAGTATAAGAATTCTTCCAGATGGTAGTATATGTCCATCCACATATTTAATTGAAGAAAAATACAGACAAAATTATAATATTAAAGAAAGTAAAGTTTTAGATAAAATCAATTTTAAAGAATTTGTTGAACCAGTAATTCCTTACGAATGTAAGGGATGCAAGTATGAAAATAGTTGCAGAGGTGGAGTTTTTGATAGACGTATTTTATGGTATGGAACATTATCACAAAGAGATCCTTATTGTCCTATACGGATGAATGATGAATTTCCAAAGGAAAAGTTTAAAACATCAAAGATTGGAAGAGTTTCAGTACATGATGATTACTTACCAACACTATTTTTTAAAAATAAATAAAAAGGAAAGAAAAGTTTATGAGATATTTAATTACAATAAGACATGGTGAATCTTTTAAAAATTTAAAAGATATTAGTGGTGGTTTAGGTGAAGGCTTAACCGAAAATGGAATTAATCAAGTTAAAAATTCTGCAACTCAAATTGCTACTTTTTTGCGGACTAAAAAAAATTACAAAGTATTAGGATATAGGTCTTGTGATAGACAACAATTAGTTGAAACAAGTGAAATAATAGAAAGTATTACAGGTATAAAATTTAATAAAGATGAAAGATATGTTCCTATTAAATTAGGTGTTTTTAATGGTATGAGTTCGAAAAAACAAAGAGAACTTTACCCAAAAGCTGCTCAAGAAATGCAAGAATGGAATGATGGTATTAGAGATATAATGGATGTTCATGTTGAAGGAATGCAGGATTCAGGAGAACACGTAAATAAAATAATTGATTTTTTAAAAAGCTTTCCAGACAATTCAATTATTATATTAGTTGGGACTCGCTCAGATATATCTGCCGTTAAGAACATTGAAAGAGGAAATCATCCTTGGGTAAAAAATACATTTAGATTTTTTCCTACTGGATATGCAGAAATGAGTTGTATCAAATATAACGTAAGTGATAAAGGTATAACTTTTAATAAAAGTGATGAATTAGATAATGATTATGAAAAGGGAGAGTAATAATGGAGTTTGAAAAACGACCAGAAATTGCTTTAATTATGAGAGATGATGAAATAATTAAAGAATTTAATTTGAAAAGAGTAACAATACCAACTAGTTATGGTCCAGTTCATAGATGTTATTATGGAGAGATTTATAATGTTCCAGTTTTAATTATTTATGGTCGATTTAATGGAGAAAAATCTCCATCCAACGAAATTAACCATCAACAAACAATTGAAGTTGTTAAAAATTGTGGAATTTCAAAACTTATAGGGACTTTTGTTGTTGGAGGAATAAAACCTGAAAATAAACAGGGGACTGTGTACATAATTGATGATTTTATTGGTATGGGTAATTATAAAATTGATTGGGATTATAATTCACCTTTTAGGAATGCCGAGATGATACAACCTATGTGTTTTGAATTACAGAAAAAATTAGAAGAAGCAACAAAAGATGTTAATTTCCCAGTAGTTAATAATGCAATTTATATTTGTTTTAATGGTTATCCTAGAATTGAAACAAGAGCAGAATTACGCTTTTATGAATCTATAGGCGGAGATTGTGTTGGGCAAACTCTTGATCCAGAAGCAACTATTTCTAGATTAAATGGTATTTGTTATGCTGCATTGGCTGTACAAATAGATAGTCCACAGACAAGGACTCAATATGCTAATGATATTAAAGAAGATCCTAAAGCTAATGCTTATTCAATGTCAATTTCGGATTGTAGAAAAAGAACTTCATTAATTTTATTAAAATTCTTAAAAAATTTTTCAAATAACAAATGCAATGTTTGTGCAAAATTAAAGAGGGTTAACAACAACTTTAAAGAGTTTCCAAAAGAGTTTTATGAATAAATATAATATTATTCATCATTGCTACATAATTTATTAGTTAAAATTGTGTTTTTAAAATAATTAATGATAAGAAAATAAAAATTAATTTTTTTTATCTTTGCCAAATTAGAAAAGTTTTAGTAATATTTATTAGATAAAAAGGGAGGTAAAAATTTATGGAATCAAATAAAGAGTATTTGGGAAAAATTGTAACTGTTATAATGGATAGACCACTTGGGTCGATTCATCCCAAACATGGGTTTATATATGAAGTAAATTATGGTTATATTCCTAACACCGTTTCTGGAGATGGTGAAGAGTTAGATGCATATGTTTTAGGAGTGCATAAACCTTTGGGGAAATTTGAAGGAGAAGTTGTAGCAATTATTCATAGAATTAATGATAATGATGACAAATTGGTAGTTATGGAAAAAGGAAAAAACTATACTGATGAACAAATCAGATGTTTAACTGAGTTTCAAGAACAATGGTTTAAATCAGTAATAATAAGAAAATAGTTACTAAAATCTCAAATTTTAGTATTTGAAGTTTTATTTTTGGAGAAAATATGAAAAAATTAGTTTATTTAGTTGTTTTAAAACCTGTTTCACATAGGACTGCCGAGGAATCTTTAGGGGTTCAATATCTAGCTACAGCTTTGATTAATAACGGCTTTGATGCTATAATAAGAGATGCATGGCTAGATAATAATATTTCAACAGAAACAATTCTAAATGAGATTATAAATAATAAAGAAAATATTGTTTTTGTTGGTACAAGTTCATACATGTTAAATAATACCCCTACATGTGAATTTATAAAAAAACTTTCTAGTTTAGGAATAAATTTAGTTTCAGGTGGGTATGGTCCGAGTTTTGAGCCGGATATGTTTTTGGATGCAGGATCTAAAATTGTAATGATAGGGGAAGGCGAAAAAAGTATTGTAGATGTTGCTAATTATTTTAGTTCTGGAACCATTAAATTGGAAAATATTCCAGGTATTCAATATAAAGTAAATGATAAATCAATTGTATCTACAAATTTTAATGTAACAAGCAATTTAGATGAACTTAAATATCCCATTAGACCATACTTGGATATTATTAAAAATAGGAAATCAACTGTAAATGTTTTAACTTCTAGAGGATGTAATGGTGTTTGTACATTTTGTTCAATATGTGCATATTTAAAAAAACAAAATTCTCCCAAATGGAGAGGAAGAAGTATTAATAATATAATTCCAGAGTTAATAGAATTAAAAGAGAAAGGTGTCAAAACAATTAAGTTTATTGATGATAGTTTTGTTGAAAATGAACGTGACGGAAATTGGTGTAAAGAATTTGCGGATGCTTGCATTTCTAATAAATTAAATATGTCTTTTAGAGCATCTATTAGAGCGGATAAGGTTTCTAATGATGTCATATACAATTTAAAAAGAGCTGGTTTTTTTTCATTTTCATGTGGAATTGAAAATGGTTCAAAAACTGCATTGAAAAGAATGGCAAAATTAGCATCTTTAGAAGATAATGAGAAAGCTTTAAAAATATTTAAAAATCATGATATATACGTACAAGCAGGTTTCATTTTATTTGACAACAAAACAACAATAAAAGAACTAGAAGAAAATTATAAATTTTTAAGAACACATATTGATTTGGTGAGTAAAGGTATTTTTTCTGAAATGTATGCAGCTGTAGGAACTCAGTTTACTAAAAATGTAAAAAATGAAAGCTTTGATAAATTTGCTTCTAACAATCTATATTTAGTAGAAGATAAATCTGCAAGAGTTGTTTATAATTATATGAAAAAGTGGCAACATCATCATAGTCACACTTATGATATGGTTATTGATCCTATTTCTGCACCAAAAGATATACCTGTTAATGAGATGAAAAAATATCATAAATTAATGATAATAATGAAATCTATTGATTTAGATTTTATGAGAGATATATTAGGATGTGTAAAAAATAATGAAAATCCTGAAGTTATTTATAATTTTTATGTTAAAAAATATGACAATATTTTTTCAAGTATAGAAAATCAAGTTAATATTTATTATTATAATGACGGATTAAATTATGATGCATATGAAAATAGTTTTTTAAATATAGAAAATGTTGATAAAAATAATAATGAATTTAATAATTTACTATTTAATGATAATTTAGTGAGTAATATTTATTCAATTGTATATTCAAAAGCAAAAGAAAAAAATAGTGAAGATTTTTTTAATTCACATTTTATTCCGTGTGCAAGAATTTGTTTTGAACTAGCAAAAATAAAAAAATTGGACTTTCGCATATCTATTATAATAGGATTGTTGCATGATTATGGTAAATTTTATATAGATAAAAATAATAGCCATGAAAAAGTTGGAGTTATAAAAGCTAAAACAATGTTAAAAAAACTAAATTTATCTTCTGGTATTATAAATATTATAAGTGCTGCGATTAGCAATCATAAAAAAAATGCAAACGATAAAAACCTTTCTCAATACTCTAAATTAATAATTGATGCTGATATTATTTCTTATTTAGAAAATATAGATTATTTTTACAATTATTTAAAAGAAAATGGTAAAGAATCAGAAGAAGCTTGTGAAATAGTAAATAATAGAATTAAAAATTTTAAAATAAGGTTAGACGATGATGGAAAATTATTATTAAAACAACATAAAAAACATATTAATATAATAGATGATTTAAATTTTTGTAAATAAGTATTAAACAGTCATTGAAAATAGTGAATTTTTCAAATGGACTGTCTAAAAAGCTACGATATAATCGTAGTTTTTTTATTTAACTCATTAGTATAAAATTTTTCCTCAAACTGATTTGGTGTTTTATTTTTAAGGGTTTCATGAGGCCTGTATTCATTATAAAATTTCATATAAGATTTTACACTTTGAATTAGATTATCAAAAAACTCATAATCCTTGTGATTATACTCTTTTTCTTTCAAAACTAGAAAAGAAAGATTCCATGCAAGCATTGTCATAAGGGTTTCCAGCTTTGGAAAAAGATTGATTAATTTTTAAAGAACGAAATTAATCTCTAAATTCGAATGCTGTATAACTTGTTCCTTTGTCGCTATGGAAAGACAGATTTTGTGGTCTGTTCTTTTGCTCATAAGCATCTTTAAACGTATTGATTATTAATTGTAAGTTATTTTGACATGCTAATTTGTAGGCAATAACTTTTCTTGAAAACAAATCTAGAATTACACGTAAATAAAATTTGTTTTTCTTAACTTTAATTTCTGTAACAACACTTACCAATATTTGTTAGGAGCGGTTTGGTTGAAAATTCTTTGCAGTTTATTTACATAATATTGAGAATTATCTTTTTTATAAATTTCAATTTTTTTTAAACTTTGTTTAGATTTCAAATTTAACAATTGCATAAGTGTCTGAACTTTTCCTAATGTTGTTTTTATTCCTTCACTGCGCAATTTTACTAAAATTTTTTTAGCACCAAATCTTTCATTACTTTCTTTAAAAATTTTATAAATAGATTGTTTTAAACTTTCATCTCTAATTTGAAAACTTGTAACAGTTTTCTTTCTTAAAAGATA
>CASEOW010000054.1 GCA_949289785.1 uncultured Bacillota bacterium
ATTTGCTTTATGCATCACTTGCTGCAGGTGTTGATGCCATGCAATCAATATTAAGAAAACTCGTTGGTCTTGATCAATATTGGCAAATCTCAACTTCTTCAGGAAATATTGTAAAAACGAATGATCCATTAACTGAATTTATTTATGGTATATTAGGATATGGTGAAAGTTCTGCTAGTTACAAAGCACTAAATACTGTTTTTTGGTCACTAGCAATTTTTGGTCTTATTGTATTAATTATTACTACAATGGTAGCAATTGTAAAATCTCATTATAATGAAGATTCACAACAAACAGATCCATGGAAATATATATATACTGCTGGAAAATCTATATTTACTTTTATTTTACTTCCTATTGTAACAATTTTAGGCTTACAAATTACATCTTTCATATTAAAAACTCTTGATAATATTACAGGTGGAACTGGTTCTGCTGATGAGATAGAAGGTATATATGGAAAGAAAGCGGTAGGACAATTTAAAGGTACCGAAACTAGTTCCGGGGGTAAAATAACTTATATATACTACGATTATTTTGGAACTAGTGATCCTTCAACAACCACAACGTTTAGTGGGACTTTGTTTAATGCTTGCATGTATAATGCCAATAGACTTAGAATCGGTAGTGGTAAAGGAGATAAAATTGTTGATATAAATGTAATTTCATCAAGTATGGGCGGTAAAATTTTTGGTCAAGGTGATGCTTTGAATGGTTATACTTCAGATGGTGAAAAAAAAGAAAGGGTTGCTTATCAAATAGATTATGCTTTTGTAAATAATTTACAATTAGCTTCTTCTGTTACCTATAGTACTGTTAAAAGCGATTTTGAAGATGTAGTTTTAATAGTTGGTGGTCTTGATTTATCATCAAATAGTGTTAAAAGTTTTTCAAAATTTAATGTAGCACTTATATGGTGTTTTTATGATTTATGGCAATTTAATTTTATTGTAGGATTTGCTGGGGTATTCACTACTTTTGCAATAATGATTAGTATTGTAATAGGACTAATTGGAAGATTATTTAAAGGAGCTGCACTGTTTTTAATATATCCAGCGATATTGGGCATTGCGCCTTTAGATAACTTTAAAGCCTTCAAGAGTTGGGGAACCAATTTTATTCAGCAAGTTATGATGGCTTTTGGTTCAATTATAGGTGTAAATATTCTTTTGTTGATTCTTCCTTATATTCAAACTTTACAATTTTTTGAATATGCAATTTTAAATTATATGATGAATGTAGTTATGTTAGTTACCGGATTAGTTATGGCTAAAGACTTTTCTAGTATTGTTTCAGGTTTTGTTGGTGGCGATGATGCTATTGCCAAAGGTGATAATATGAAAGGGCAAGTTGCTGGTGCGATTAAATCTGGTATAACAGCGCCAACGCGTGTAGTGGGAGGAGTAGCAAGATTAGGTTTATCAGCTGCAACAGCCCCTATAAGAGCTGGTAGAAAGATAAAAGGGTTTACAGACAAACTTGCTGTTAAAACTTCAGCATATAGAGCTAATAAAGCACAAGATAAAGCGAAAAAACAAAGCGAAAAAATTGAAAAAGCAAATAATATTATTAAAAATGTTAATAGTGGTGCTTTAAACAGAGCAGACCTTAAAGGAAAAGATAAGAGAATTTATAAAAGGTATGAAAAAGAGCAAAAAGCTTATCAAAAGTTAGAAGATAAATTTAATAATCCTTCAAAACTTTCTACTAGAAAAATTGTTTCTAAGTCTAGAATAGAAGAATTGCAAAATGGTGCTAAACCTTCTAATTCAAAAGAAAAAAATGCTGTAAAACAAGGCATTAATGTTTATCAAGATTCTTTAAGACAAGGATTAACTGAAGATCAAGCTAAACAAAAACAAATAGATAAAATGGATTCTATTTTAAATAAGAGATGGCATAAAGAAGAAAGTTATTTAAAATCACAGTTTATGGAATCTAAGAGAAGTGAAAAACAAACCAAATTTGAAATAAAGGCGGATAAAATTGCTTCTAAAAATGGTTTAATAAAGACTGAATCTGGAGAGTTTAATTTTAAAGATGGAAAATCTCCAAAATTGTTTGAAGGTGGTTTCTTAGGACAAGTAGGTAAAAGAATAAGTGAAGGTATTGATGGTATGGGACTTGGTAGAGCTCTTGCAGATAGTTTTGTAAAAACCATTGAAGGAATTGGTTCTGGTTTAGGTCTTGATAAATCTATTAAAACTTTAACTGATGAATTAGGTAAATCTTTAACATTTAAGGGTGGTCCATTTAAACCTTCTCTTGCTGGTGATACATTGCAGAAGAAACAACATGCTGAATTAATGAAGCAAGATAAAGAACAGATTGACGCTCTTAGAAAAATCAAGGAAGAAATTGCTGGAATGCGTAATGAACAAAAGGATAAGTCTAAAAAATCATAACGTTAAAAAAGACGAAATAAACTTAATTTCGTCTTTTTTTGTTAATTAATTATTTATTATTCTTAAACTGCTTTATAAAAAATATATTTTTATAGTATATTTCCTTTTGTTCGTAAATTAATTTATAAAAAAATATAAAATTGATATATTTTTTTTAAAAAATGCTTGACTTATAAAATTTATTTTGATATATTATTAAAGCAAACTTAAGGAAGTTTAGCTCAGCTGGGAGAGCATCTGCCTTACAAGCAGGAGGTCATAGGTTCGAGCCCTATAACTTCCACCAGTTGCATTATAAATACTATGTATTGAATACATAGTATTTATTTTTTTATGATATAAAAATTGTCGTCATATTTTAAAATATAAATTAATGCATAATTTTATTTGTATATTCTTTTGTTATGTAGCTTTTAAAATATGTATAAATATTATTTATTGTAGTTATTTTTTAATATTTATTTGATATAATTATATTTTATTATTATAATATTGTAAAAATATAAGATTTTTAAAATCAAACTTACTTTGAATAGAATATATTGTAAATGAGGGCTAAGGAGAAAGTATGCCTTGTAATTTAAATTTTAACCAATGTAATTCTTTTTATAATTATCCTATTCCTATTTTTAATTGTAGGCAAAGATTTATTAGTTTTTTAAATAGTAGCTCAGGAACAATAATTATTAATCCTCAATAGATTAAAAGAAAAAGTATAAGATAGTTATTTATTAATTTCTTTCATATTCATAACAAAGAGATTTTTAAGATAATAAGTCTTTCTTTTTCTTTTTTTATTAAAATTCAAAAAAAAATAATTAATTCTAAAAAGTTGAAAAATAATGAAAAAATGTTGCTCAAAATGAAATTTTTGGTATATACTAATACTAACAAAGGAGGCGCATTATGAAAAGTGAGATAGATTATAAGCGAGATAAATGGTTGGAAATGTGGCAGTTGTTTAGTGCAAGTGGAACTGTTGAAGATGGAATTAAATTTGTGAATGCTTATTTTGAATTTCAGTCGGCACTTGATGCGTCAAATTTAAAAGATAAAAACATAGAAGAATTAGAAATGGGAGAGTAATTTTAATGTCATTTGAAGTCAAAGGCATAGTTCTCGGTAATGTAGATGTAAAAGAAAAGGACAAGCTTATTTGGGTTTACACTTTGGAAAATGGAAAAATAACTTTGTCTATGAAAGGTGTTAGACAATCTAAATCTAAACTTAAATATGCAAAAGATATTTTTTGTTTTGGAACATTTTTGTGTGAAAAAGGAAAAGGAATAGATATTGTAACTGGTGTTGATCTTATTGATAATTTTGAAAACATTAGAAATAATATAGATAAATATTACGAAGGATGTGCAATTCTTGATTTAATAAAAAAAATAGGCGCGGATGCAAATCCGCCACTTTTTATTGAGTTGGTTAAAGCTTTAAAAACTCTTTGCTACGATGATGTAAAAAAGTTTTATGTAATAAATAAGTTTCTTTTAACTATAACTAATGCTTTAGGATATAACTTTTTAAGTGATAATTGTTCGGCTTGTAAATTAAAATTAAATATGCGTTATTTAAATTTAGATATAGGAGAAATAGTTTGTCCTGCGTGTAAAACTTTTGCATCAATCCCTATAAGTGATTTATGTTATAGTGCCTTAAAAATTTTAAGTGGTTGTGAATATGAAAAGATACATACTATCAAAATTGGTGGAAGTGGGGCTTATGAGGCATTTTTACTTTTATCTAAAAACTTATACCATAGAACTGGTATTGAAATTTTGAAGATAAGTTAGTTAGGTTTTTTAAATTAAAGTTGTAATATTTAATTTTGTTAAAGTATTTAATTGTATATTGACTTAAAAATTATGATATGATAAAATTAAACTAAGGAGGCTAGGGTGAAATATACATATTCTACCGAAAATTCTACTCAAAATAAAGAAAAAAATTCTAAAAAATGGTTATATGCAATTATTTTTCTTATTGTTTTAGGTGTTGGTTTATTTTTGGTATATTGGTTTTTAATTAAAAATGATAAGTCTGAAGATTTTATTGTGACAACCGCTCATCAAAATTATGCAAGTTTGGAATATGAAAAAGAAGGGAATATAATTAATTTAAAGGCTATCCCTAAGTATAATGTAGAATTTTATGGTTGGAGATATGGAGAAAATGGAGAAATTTTTTCCACAGCTTTGGAAACTTCAGTTAAGTTTGAGAAACAAAATGATACTGTGGTTTATTATGCCGATTTTCGTCCATTAAATGATACTCATTTTGAATATGACAAGAATTTAGAAAATGGCACTGCTACTATTACTATTTATGATTTTAGTTCAAATGATATAATTTTTCCGTCTTATTTTACTGATCAATGGGATTTTTATTCAGTTACAAATATTTCTGCTGATTTTAGTGAAACAAACATTACAAGCGTTGTATTTCCTGAAGAGTTATATTCAATAAATGAAAGTCAATTTAGTAGTTGCAAATCTCTTGAAAGTGTTACAATTTTAGGCAAAACAGAGATAATAGATAGGTCTGCTTTTTCATCTTGTAATTCTATATCTAGTTTAAATTTAAATGAAGGATTGAAGAAAATTTATGAATTTGCTTTTGATAGCATAAAATTGACAGAATTATATTTACCTTCGACTGTTGATTTTATTAGTTCAACTGCATTCCAAAATTCTAATTTATTAGAAAAAATTACAGTTTCTGAAAATAATCCTAATTTTAAAGATTATGATAGTAATGTTGTAGTAGATATTAAAAATAATTCTTTGATTTTAGGGTGTAAAAACTCTACTATTCCTGAAAATGTTGTAGAGATTGGTGATTATGCTTTTTATAAATGTTCAGGATTAACAAGTATTTCAATTCCTAATTCCGTAAAAGTTTTAGGGGTTGCATCATTTACAGAAACTGGGTTGACAGAAATAAATTTAAATCATGTAAGTGAAATAAGAAATTCTGTGTTTTCGGGGTGTAAAAATCTCGCAACTGTTAAATATAGTTCTTTGACAATGTTGTCATCAATTGGAGATTATGCATTTGATAATACAGGTCTAACTTCTTTTACTATTCCTAGAACTGTTAAATCGATTGGAGTAAATTGTTTTGCAAATTCTAATAATTTAGAAACATTAAATTTTCAAACAAATTCAACTTTAGAAACTATTAGTGAAGGTGCTTTTTCTAATACAGGCATAACTTCTTTATATATACCTTCTAGTGTAAATAAAATAGGGAATAACGCATTTGCTGAAAGTTTAAATTTAAATATTTATTTTCAAAACGAAAATCCACCAACAATAGAAAGTGAAACATTTAATAATATAGCTAATCTAAATATCTACGTCAAATTTGATTATATCGAAAAATATAAAGAAGCAGAAATATGGTTGGATTATGCAGATAAAATTGATGTTTGGCAAAATGTATAATATAATTAAATACAAAAAACTCAATCTTTTTTATTAAGATTGAAATAAATATGTAATTGATTAACAAATTCTTCAAAAATAGTGGTAATATTTATTTGTTATAAAATTGGTTAGTATTTACTTTAATAAATTATAAGTGGAAATCTTAGAAGTAAAATCTATATTTTAATCTTCTAAGATTTTTTTTATTTTTTATAAAAAATATTAAAATTTTTATTGACTTATTGATTTTGTTTTGCTATTATATATTAGCTGTGAATTATGGGTTGAAGCATAAGGTTACCCTGTCAAACCGGCTTGCAGGGAGAATTTATGTGGACAAGCGCGTGGCATTAGACCATGGCGACTAACCAATTAGTCACATTTTTTAATCTCTTACAGCGTGATACACCAGGGCAAGTGTTCATTAAGTAGTTTGTTTAAATCTTTTTAGTGAATACTTCTCAAAAATTACTTCTATTTATATAGATTAGTGTGTCATTTATAGGGAATTATGTGATGGTTAGCATTGCTATTACAGGAGGTATAATTATTAATGGCAACACAAGTTATCAGAATTAAATTAAAGGCCTTCGAACATGGCTTAATTGATGAAGCTTGCAAAAGAATTATCGATACAGCTGAAAAGTTCGGTGCTAAAGTTGCAGGGCCTATCCCACTTCCTACTCAAAAGGAAGTAATTACTGTTATTCGTTCACCACACAAATATAAAGATAGTCGTGAACAATTTGAGTCTAGAACTCACAAAAGACTTATTGATATCATCTCTCCATCTGCTAAAGCTGTTGATGCTCTTATGAAGATTGATCTTCCAGCTGGTGTTGATATCAAAATCAAATTATAATAGGAGGAAGACATAAATGAAAAAAGCAATATTAGGCAAGAAACTTGGAATGACTCAAGTCTTCACTCCTGAAGGCGTGGTAATTCCGGTTACCGTTGTCGAGGCTGGTCCTTGCCCAGTTGTTCAAGTTAAGAATGACGAAAAAGACGGCTACAATGCAGTTGTTGTTGCATTTGAAAAACAAAAAGCTCAAAGAGTTAACAAACCTATGACAGGCGCTTTCAAAAAAGCCGGAGTTGACTGTTATAAGATTGTTAAAGAACTTAAATTTGATAATGCAAACGAATATTCTCTTGGTCAAGAAATCAAAGCTGATATCTTTGCTGAGGGTGATAAGGTTGATGTAACAGGTACTACTAGAGGTCGTGGTTTTACTGGCGTTATCCAAAGATGGAACCAACACAGACTTAAAATGACTCATGGTACTGGTCCTGTTCATAGAGAAGTCGGCTCTATGAGTGCAAACTCTACTCCATCAAGAGTGTTTAAAAATAAACATATGCCTGGACATTATGGTGTTGAAAGAGTTACTATCCAAAACCTTGAAATTGTAAAAGTTGACCCTTCTAGAAACTTAATTCTAGTTAAAGGTTGTATACCTGGTCCTAAAGGCTCAGTTATTACAATTCGTGAAGCGGTAAAACAAGGCTAAAGGAGTGAAGTATGGCAAAAGTTAAAGTTTATAATATGCAAGCCAAAGAAGTTGGCGAAATCAATTTGTCTGATGAACTTTTCGCAGTTGATTACAACGAACCTTTAATTCATGAAGTTATCGTTGCTCACAACGCTAATCAAAGACAAGGAACAAAATCAGCTCTTACTAGAAGTGAAGTAAGAGGTCATGCAAAGAAACCTTGGCGCCAAAAAGGAACTGGCAGAGCAAGACATGGTTCTACTAAGGGTCCACAATGGAAAGGCGGTGGTGTAGTATTCGCTCCAAAGCCAAGAGATTTCTCTAAAAAAGTTAACAAACAAAAGAAGCGCTATGCTCTTTTAAGCGCACTAAGCACAAAAATTAAACAAGGTGAAGTTACTGTGCTTGATAAGTTTGGCTTTGATATGCCTAAAACAAAAGATGCTAAGGCTTTCGTTGACGCCTTTAAATTTAATGGTTCAGTTTTAGTTGTTAATGATATTAATGATAAAAACATTAAACTTGCAACTGCAAACATTCCTTCACTTAGCGTTGAAGAAGTAAGCAATCTCAATACTTATGAAGTTGTTGCAAACAAAAACATAGTATTGTCTCAGTCAGCGATAAAACAGATAGAGGAGGCATACGCAGAATAATGGAAGCAGAGAAAATCATTATAAAACCACTTCTTACTGAAAAAAGTTACGCAGGTATTCAAAACAAAGTTTATACTTTTGTTGTTAGTAAAGACGCTGGTAAAATTGAAATTAAAAAAGCTGTTGAACAACTTTTCAATGTAAAAGTTGACAAAGTAAATGTTTGTGTTGTTAAAGGACACAAAAAATCTCAAAATACAAAGGCTGGAAGAACAGTTGGTAAGACAAGCGATTATAAAAAAGCTATTGTTACTTTAAAAGCTGACTCTAAATCAATTGCATTCTTCGATAGCTTATCATAATAAGGGAGGGCAGATAAATGGCAATTAAAAATAGCAAACCAACTTCCGCAGGAAGAAGATTTTATTCGTCCTCTACTTTTGAGGAAATAACTAAAAAAACTCCTGAGAAATCTTTACTTGCTAAAAAAGCAAAAAATGCTGGAAGAAATGCTCAGGGTAAAGTTACTGTTCGTCACCAAGGCGGTGGTAACAGACAAAAATATCGTATTATAGATTTCAAAAGAAATAAAGATAACATTCCTGCTAAAGTTATCGGAATTGAATACGATCCAAATAGAACAGCTTACATTGCTCTTTTAAGTTACCAAGATGGAGAAAAAAGATATATTATCGCTCCAAACGGACTTAAAGATGGCGACATTCTTATGAGTGGAAATGAAGTTGAAATCAAAGTCGGAAATTCTTTGCCACTTGCAAACATTCCTGTAGGTAGTCTTGTTCATAACATTGAACTTCAACCTGGAAAAGGTGGACAACTTGCAAGAAGTGCAGGAAGTGAAGTTCAACTCATGGCAAAAGAAGGAAAATATGCTACTCTTCGTCTTCCAAGTGGTGAAATGAGAAAAGTTTTACTTGGTTGCAGAGCTACAATAGGAACTGTTGGCAATATTGACCATGAACTTGTTTCTTTAGGTAAAGCAGGTAGACATAGACATATGGGCGTAAGACCTGCAGTTCGTGGTGTTGCTATGAACCCTAATGACCACAAACATGGTGGTGGTGAAGGTAAGAGTCCTGTTGGTATGGCTAGTCCTGTTACTCCATGGAATAAACCTGCACTTGGATATAAGACAAGAAAAAAGAAAAATCGTTCTAACCGCTTAATGGTTAAGAGAGTTAATTAGGAGAGAAGATTATGAGCAGATCATTAAAGAAAAAGCCTTATGTTCATCCAAGTTTGGTCAAAAAAGTTGCCCAGATGCAAGAATCAGGCGTTAAAAGACCTATCAAAACTTGGTCAAGAGCATCTACTATCTATCCTGATTTTGTAGGATTTACATTCGCTGTGCACAATGGTAAAAAACATGTCCCTGTATATTGCACAGCTGATATGGTAGGACATAAACTTGGAGAATTCTCTCCAACTAGAACTTACAAGGGACACACTAAAAAGTCGGCTACAGTTGCTAGTAAGGCAAAATAATTGAGGTAAAAAATGGCTACAAGAATTAGACAAAAAGCTCAAAAGCGTAACGAAATGGCAAAAAAGCCATACGCTAAAGCAAAATATATTAGAATGAGCCCTTCAAAAATCACTTACATTCTTGATTTAGTAAGAGGTAAGAAAGCATTACAAGCTCGTGCTATACTTGAAAATATGCCTGATAAAGGTGCATTTGAAAGTTTAAAAGTTTTAAATAGTGCTATAGCTAATGCTGAAAACAATATGGGCAAAAATGCAGATACTCTTGTTGTTAGTGAAGCTTATGTTACAAGTGGACCTCAATTTAAAAGAATGTCTGCAAGAGCTAAAGGCTCAGGCAACGTAATTCTCAAAAAAACTTCACATATCACTATTGTGCTTGATGAAGTGGTAGGAGGCTAAGATGGGACAAAAAGTTAGTCCAATAGGACTTAGATTAGGAATTAACAAAGATTGGAATTCAACTTGGTATGCAGATAAAAAATCTTTTGCTATCAATTTAAAAGAAGATCAAGATATTAAAAATTCCTTAATGAAAAAATATAAAGCTTGTTCTATTTCAAAAATTACAATTGAAAGAACTACAGGCAAATTGACAGTAAACATCTTCACAGCTAAACCTGGCATGATTATCGGTGCAAAGGGTGCTGGAATTGAAGTTATCAAAAAAGATATTACAAAATTAATCAGACCTGTAAAAATGCTTATAGTTAATGTTAAAGAAATCAAAAAACCAGATCTTGATGCACAACTTGTTGCAGAAAGTATCGCTTCTCAACTTGAAAAACGTGTTGCAGCAAAAAGAGCTCTTAAACAAGCTGTTGAAAGAGTTATGAAAGCTGGTGCGAAAGGTTGTAAAGTTCAAGTAAGTGGTGTTCTTTTAAAAGCTAACGAAAAAGCTCAAACTGAAAAACAATTCAGAGGAAGTGTTCCACTTCATACTTTAAGAGCTGACATTGACTATGGTGAATCTGCAGCTTATACATTAATTGGTAAAATTGGTGTTAAATGCTGGATTTACAAAGGTGAAATACTCGGTGGCAAGCCTGCTGATAAAAAAGGAGGAGAAGAATAATGTTAATGCCTAAAAGAGTTAAGAGAAGAAAAGTGTTCAGAGGCAGAATGACAGGTAAAGCAACTCGTGGAAATACTCTTGCATACGGCTCTTATGGTATTGTTGCTACTGAGCCATGTTGGATTAAATCTAATCAAATTGAAGCTGCCAGAATTGCTCTTACTAGATACACTAGAAGAGATGGTAAAGTTTGGATTAAAATTTTCCCTGATAAACCTGTAACTAAAAAACCTGCTGAAACTCGTATGGGTTCAGGTAAAGGTTCTCCAGAGTTCTGGGTTGCAGTTGTTAAACCAGGCAGAGTTCTTTTTGAAATCGAAGGTGTAAGTGAAGAAGTTGCTAAAGAAGCACTTAGACTTGCTGGACACAAACTTCCATGTAAAGTAAAATTTATCAAAAAAGAAGAAATTTCAAAAGGTGGTGTGGAAGATGAAAATTAGTGAAATTAAGTATCTGTCTGTAAGTGAGTTAAACGCTAAACTCAAAGAACTTAACAGTGAACTGTTTAATCTTCGTTTCTCTCACGCTACTAGATCTCTTGCAAATCCTATGGCTATCCATAATGTTAAAAAAGATATTGCTAGAGTTAAGACAGTTTTAAGAGAAAAAGAATTAGAAAACAAGGGAGGAAATGATGGAAACAATTAGAAATTCTAGAATTACTCGTGTAGGCGAAGTAGTTAGTGCTGGAAAAATGGACAAGACTATTGTTGTTAAAGTCGTTTCCAGAGTTAAAGACCCTATTTATAAAAAAGTCGTTCAAAGATCAAAAAAGTTCAAGGCTCATGATGAAAACAATGAGTGCGGAATTGGTGATAGAGTTCTTATTATGGAAACTAGACCATTATCTAAAGATAAACATTTCCGTCTTGTAAAAATCATTGAGAAGGCTAAGTAAGGAGGAATTATTATGATACAACCTCAAACAAGATTAAAAGTTGCTGATAATACAGGCGCTAAAGAAATTATGTGTATTAGAGTTCTTGGTGGATCTTTTAGAAGAAGTGGTAATATTGGTGATATTATTGTTGCTTCTGTTAAAAAGGCTATTCCTGGTGGAACTGTTAAAAAAGGTGATGTTGTTAAAGCTGTTATCGTTCGTTCTTCAAAAGGCCTTAGAAGACAAGATGGTTCTCATATTAGATTTGATGATAATGCTGCTGTAATCATTGACAATCAAAAACAACCAAAAGGTACTCGTGTGTTTGGACCTATTGCTAGAGAACTTCGTGATAAGGGATATATGAAAATTATTTCTCTTGCACCAGATGTTATTTAAAAGGAGCGCAAATTATGAAAATGACTATTAAAACAGGTGATAATGTTCTTGTTATCACAGGTAAAGATAAAGGCAAAACAGGTAAAGTTAGCGCTGTATATGCAGATTCAAACAGAGTTGTTGTTGAAAATGTTAATGTTGTTACTAAGAATCAAAAACCTAGAACTCAACAAGATAAGGGCGGAATTATTAAAAAATCTGCTCCAATTGAAGCTTCTAATGTTATGGTAATTTGTCCAGTTTGTGGAAAAGCAACTAGAGTTAGCCATACAGTTATTGATGGTAAAAAAGTAAGAACTTGTAAAAAATGTGGTGCTTCACTTGATAAAGCTTATGTAAAACAAACAAAAGCAGAAGCTAAAAAAGTTATCAAAGCATCTGAATTAAAAGGTTCAAGCTTAAAAGCTGCTAAATCTAGCAAAAAAGCAAATGATGAAGTTAAAGAACAAGTAGTTGAAGAAGTAAAACAAGAAGAAGTTAAAAAACCAGTTAGAAAATCTACAAAAACTTCAGCTAAAAAATCAACTTCAACAACTAAATCCACTTCAAAGACTACAGCAAAAACTACATCTAAATCATCAGCTAAATCTTCTGTAAAGAAGTCTGAAGAAGCTGCAACTGAAAATAAAGAAACTACAACAAAAAAAGCAACTACTAAAAAGTCGACATCAGCGAAAAAGGAAACAAAGTAGGAGAAAATAATGGCAAAAGAACAAAACAGAATTTTAGAAAAATACAAAAAAGAAGTTGTGCCTGAACTTATCCAACAATTTGGTTATAAAAATGTCAACGAAGTTCCAAAACTTGAAAAAATTGTTTTAAATATGGGACTTGGAGAAGTTAAAGGAAACTCTAAAAGTTTTAACATCGCTGTTGACGAACTTGCTGCTATTTCAGGTCAAAAACCTATCGTTACAGTAGCAAAAAAATCAATTTCAAACTTCGGATTAAGAGAAGGACAAAAAATTGGTGCTAAAGTTACTCTTAGAGGAGATAGAATGTATGAGTTTTTTGATAAATTTACAGCTATAGCTCTTCCTAAAGTTAGAGACTTTAGAGGAATTTCTGAAAAGTCATTTGATGGCAGAGGAAATTATTCTATGGGAATTAAAGAACAACTTATTTTCCCTGAAATAGTATATGAAAAAGTCGAAAAAATTAGAGGTTTTGATATTACTTTTGTTACTACCGCTAAAACAGATGAAGAAGCCAAAGCACTTTTAAAAGCTCTTGGACTTCCATTCGCTAAATAGGAGTTATCATTATGGCAAAAAAAGCATTAGTTGAAAAACAAAAAAGAACACAAAAGTACAAAACTCGCGCTTATACTAGATGTTCACTTTGTGGCAGACCACATGCAGTTCTTAGAAAATATGGTATTTGCAGAATCTGTTTCCGCGAACTTGCAAACAAAGGTGAAATTCCTGGTGTAAGAAAATCTAGTTGGTAAAAAAGGAGGATAAAATGTTAATTACAGACCCAATAGCAGATATGCTCACAAGAATTAGAAATGCTATTTTAGTTAAACATGAAGATGTTAGCATTCCTGCTTCAAATGAAAAAAGAGCAATTGCAAAAATCCTTCTTGATGAAGGCTATATTGCAAGTTATGATGAAGTTGAGGAAAACTCACACAAAAATATTGTCATCACTCTTAAATATGATGAAGATGGTGAAAGTGTTATTCAAGGACTTAAGAGAATATCTAAACCAGGACTTAGAATATACGCACAAAAAGATAAACTTCCAAAGGTTATAAGCGGACTTGGAATCGCTATCATTTCTACTAACAAGGGTATTGTTACTGATAAAGAAGCAAGAAAACTTGGAGTAGGCGGCGAAGTTCTCGCTTATGTATGGTAAGGAGGGGTTATGTCTAGAATAGGAAAAGAAGTGATTGTTATGCCTAACGGAGTGAGTGCAAATCTTGAAGGAAACACTCTTTCTGTTACTGGACCAAAAGGTTCATTAAGCATGCAAATCGAAGATGTTATCAAAGCAAATATTGAAGGACAAAATCTTTCTTTTGAAATTGCAAAACAAACTCCTTCATCAAATGCTAAACACGGACTTTATCGTGCTCTTGCAAACAACATGGTTAAAGGTGTTAGTGAAGGTTTCACAAAATCTTTATTGATTTCAGGTGTTGGTTATAAAGCAAGTGTAAGTGGCAATAAACTTGTTATGAACTTAGGTTTCTCTCACAATGTTGAAATAATTATACCTAGTGATATTCAAGTTGTATGTCCAAGTGCTACTGAAATAAAAATTTCAGGTATTGACAAACAAAAAGTTGGTCAATTCGCTTCAAATATTAGAGATATTAGACCAGTTGAACCATACCATGGTTATGGTGTTAGATACTCTGATGAAGTTGTTATAAGAAAAGTCGGAAAAGCTGCTGGTAAAGGCAAGAAATAGGAGAAACTTTAAATGATAAACAAAATAGATAAAAATACAGAAAGAAAAGTTCGTCATAAAAGAGTAAGAACACGCGTTAATGGCTCTTCTTCTAGACCTCGCCTTTGCGTTTATAGAAGTTTAAGCCAAATTTATGCTCAAATTATCGACGATGAAAATGGTGTTACACTTGTAAGTGCTTCATCTATTGAAAAAGATATTCAAGCTAAATGTAAAGGTCTTTCTAAATCTGAACAAGCTAAACTTGTTGGACAAGAAATCGCTAAGAGAGCTCTTGATAAAAAAATTGAAGAAGTTGTTTTTGATAGAGGTGGTTACATTTATATCGGTCGTGTTCAGGCTTTGGCTGATGGCGCTAGAGAAGCCGGACTTAAATTTTAGGAGGAAATCATGGCAGAAATTGAACAAATTAATGTAGAAAATGCTACTTCTGAAGTTAAACAGGCTTCAAAATCTAAAAAATCAGGTAACTTTAAAAAAACTGATAAAAGAGATAAAGCACCTAGAAAAGAAGTTAGCGAATTTGATAAGCGTGTAGTTAGTGTTAGACGAGTTACAAAAGTTGTTAAAGGTGGAAGAACTCTTCGTTTCTCAGCTCTCGTAGTTGTTGGAGATGGAAAGGGTAGAGTTGGTCTTGGTATTGGTAAGAGCAAAGAAGTTAGCTCAGCTATCGAAAAAGCAACTACTATTGCTAAGAAAAACGTTAAAAATATTCCTATTATTGATGGAACTATCCCACACGAAACTATTGGTAAATTCTCAGCTACTAATATACTCTTATTACCAGCCCCAGAAGGAACAGGTGTTATCGCTGGTGGTTCAGCTCGTTCAGTTATCGAACTTGCTGGTATTAAGAACATTGTTACAAAAAGACATGGTTCTTCAAACAAAATCAACTGTGTTAAAGCGACTATGCAAGGTCTTTTAAATTTAAAAACTAAAGAAGAAATTGCTAGACGCCGTGGCAAAGCAGTTGAGGAAATTTAAGGAGGGCAGTTATGGCAAATAAAGAAAAAATGCTTAAAGTAACTTGGATTAAAAGTTGCATAGGTTATAATTCTAAGCAATCTTTAATCGTAAAAGCTTTAGGATTTAAAAAACTTAACGAAACAAGACTGCTCCCTGATAACGATTCCATTAGAGGAAGCCTTCATCATGTGGCTCACCTTGTTAAAGTGGAAGAGGTTAAATAGGAGGTCTTATGGAACTTGGGAATTTAAAAGCTGCTAAAGGTGCTACTACTAAAAAAGTTAGAATTGGTAGAGGTATTGGAAGCGGTATAGGTAAAACAAGCGGAAAAGGTCACAAAGGTCAAAATGCTAGAAGTGGCGGTGGAGTTAGAGCAGGATTTGAAGGTGGAAACATCCCAATGATCAGAAAACTCCCTATTCGCGGATTTAATAACAAAAATTTCGCAAAGAGATATGCTTGTGTTAATGTAGGAGATCTCGAAGCATTTGAAGCAAATGCAGTTATAGATCAAGAACTTCTCTATCAAACAAGATTTATCGGAAAACGTTCTGAATACGGATTAAAAATCTTGGGTGATGGCGAGATTAGCAAGCCACTTACAATAAAATGCAATAAAATTACTAAACAAGCTAGAGAAAAAATTGAAAAAGTAGGCGGAAAAATAGAGGAGTTATAATGTTTAGAACGATTATAGACGCATTTAAAATAAAAGAAATAAGGAATAAGATTTTAATCACACTCCTTCTTCTTTTTGTGTATA
>CASEOW010000055.1 GCA_949289785.1 uncultured Bacillota bacterium
AACCCCTGATTCCGCCGTGAAAGGGCGATGTCTTAACCGCTTGACCATGAGGCCATATATCAAAAATAGGGAGTTTTTTTGATACTTGTTTAGTATAAATTAAAAGCATTAATTTGTCAAGCATTTTATTAAATTTTTTTTGTTTTATTTATACTTTTTTTGTTAAAAAATTTATTTAGATATATAATCTACATCTTTTTATTAAATTTATATTTATCACCCTATCTTTAATAATTAAATTTGCTGAATTAAAATTATACCATAAGCGTAAAAGTTATCCATTATCTCTACACTTACTAAAATATAACTAGAATCTAATTCATAATCAAAAACTATGCTATTACCATAATTAATATAATTAAAACTATCTATTATATTTTGTATTTCATTAGTATAAGATTTTAAAATAGCAAATCCGTTTAATTCAAAACATATTGAATCAATATAATTTTCTTCTTGATATTCAATATATGGTAAATACATATTTATTTCCATAAAAGAACCATACGCATATATTTTTGAAGTTATAGTAATAAATTCATAAATTATAGTTATATTAAATTCTTGATAATTTTCATTTATATAAAATTCATTTGAGTTTGTTTCTAAAATCATTATTTCTAATTCGCTATTAAACGCTACCCTATCATTTAAATTTGAATTGATTATAAATTCTCCGTCTTGATTCTGTATTAATTGCAATTCTCCATAATAATCACTAATTATGGTTAAGCTTAAATCAAATTGAATTTTTAAATTTTTTCTTTCAATTTCATTTCCACTTTCATCTATAATTATTAAATAAACGTCATTTATTAAGTTTAAATTACTAAAATCATAAATATTTCCATTAACATCTTCAAATCTATAAGTATAGGCATCATTTTTAAGAACAACTGAAATTGGATTTTGAGGATTTGTTAAAGTAATTTCACCTTTATTCTTATCATAAGAAAAATTTGTATCTTCACTTATTATATTTTCAATATAAGAAAATTTTTCAAATTCTATTTTCCAGCTTGATAAATTAATATAACTATTGTTTTCTTGATTAATAAAAGCTTCGAAATAAATATATTCAATATTAGCAACATCAATTTTTAATTCAAAATTCTCGAGAAGAATTGGTTTTGAATTTAAACTTGTGTAATATTGAAATTTAATATCTCTTAAAGTTGGATTTTTGAATGAAATATTAACAACACTATCTAAATAGTCATATTGAAATATGTATTTACTTAAGTCGTTATAAATTTCATCATTAATCGTCAAATACTCAAAAGCATTTTTAACTTTTATAAAACACCCAAAGATATAATTCATATTTTCATCATATAATTCAAGTGGTAAACTCATTCCTATGTTTTCATATCCTACAATTACACTATCAGTAACTAAATTTCCACCCAAATATAAACTATGATTAAAATATTTTGTCGAAAAACTTAATTTATCCCCTACGCTGACCTCATAATCTAGTTCTTGTTTTATGTCATTAACATAATAATCAATCAAAGACTCAGGTTTTATTATAATACTAAAAGTCTCATCTTCTTGTCCAGATATATTTAATAAAATTATAATTTCGCTGTAATTTTCAAATATATTACTTTCAAAACTTAATATGTTTTTATCTATTTCGGTTAAAACAAATAAATCATCATAATATATTTCACATTTATAATTAAAATTTTCTAACATATCATATTGAATAAGAAATTTCTCTACATTATAAGGGAGATAAACTTGAATTTCATTTTCTTCATTTGCATTTTGAAAATAATTTATACCATCAATATTTAAAGATAAATTAATATTAATTTTTCCATCAATATATATTTCACTTGTAATTGAACTTATATTTCTATCTTTAGGGATAAATTTTATTTCATAAATACCACTTTCTTTTAAATAATTTTCCTTGTTAATAAATTCCCAACTTCCTTCTATTTTATAAGAATCAAAGGAGTTATCTCTATATAGTTTACCTTCTACTATTCCATCTTTTAATTCAATACAAGATAATCTATTTCCAATATAAGCATTTTCATAATTAGGATTACTTACTAAACTAGGACTTAAAGAAAATATTTCAGTTTCTTTATAAATTATTATATTATTCGTTCCATTTTCAAAAACAAAATTTTTTGAATCACTTTCTGATAAAGATACTTGTATTTTTAATTTTTTAAAACCTACATCAGCATTAGGTTTTAAAGTATTTAAATCTACATATTCACAATTTAATATAATAATTTCAACATTATCCACATATAATGGAAGATTCGTTACATACACTAAATCATCTTGATAACTAAAAAATTCACTTGTTTCATCATATACTTTAGTTAAGTCTATATCGCTTTGTATAACAACATCTATTTCAGCTTTGTATATTTCAAAGGTTTTTTCTTGATACAAAAATGTATAACTTTCACTTGATTCAACACTCCCTGAAACTATATACTTTCCAGCTTCAGTAGGCATTGATTCAAGCTGCTCTCCTTTTTGTCCGTTTTCATTATAATAATAATTAAATTTTACTTTACCAAAAAGACTTTCTCCTTCTACTTTAGAAGGCTCATTTCCATACACCCAGTTATTAATATTTAAAGACTTTGTCCAAACATTTTGTTTCTCACTTACCTTTATATCTACAGATATTATATGTTTTTTATTCAAACTATCAGTAAATATTAAATTTCTATTGTATACTCCTGCAACTTCAAATATTTCATTTTCATTCTCTTGCCAACTTAAATAATAAGGCAGGTTTATATCTTTTAAGCTTTCATAACAAAGCAATGTTAATTTGTTAAAATCAAAAACAAAAACATCATATTGAGTTTCAGCATCATCAAAATTTAATTTTACTGTATAAATACCCTCTTTATTTTTGTCATAATTTGTTTCTATTTCTAAATTAATATTTTCTATTATTTGAGAACCATTTCCATGAATAAGTTTAACTTCTGCATCATTTAGATTAAAATCACTACCTTTATCAAAAATTATGGTTTGATTATAAATTTCTAAATATTCTTTACTACAACCAACTAAACTTAAACTAAATATAGCAACAAAAAACAAAAGTACTGATAAAATTACTGCTTTTTTCATTTGTAATACTCCAATATCGTTAATAGTTTAAGGATATTTAAGTATATAGTCAAATTTTTTAAGAAATTTGTCGAAAAATAATAATTTAATAAAAACTAATCAATTAATATAAAAATATTTTTTTATTTTTTTTTATTTAATGAAAGTTATTTTAAAAAAGTATCATTTAATTAAAATTTAGTATATTTTTTACAATGATTTCATAATTTATTTTGTGCGAAAAAGTCTAAAATTTTATAATAAATTTTGTTACGGTATTGGCGGACTTGGTTATAGTTCAATGTCTCAAACTTTGAACAATTTTATTATGTTTTTTGCAACGGCTGTTATGGGAATATCTGGAACTTTAGTTGGTATTGCTATAGCTATATCTTCATTATGGGATGGAGTAAGCGACCCTTTAGTTGGCTATCTCTCTGACAACACTAAAAATAAATTTTTCGGGAAAAGACTTGGATTTATGTTTTTTGCAATTTTTATTATTGCATTTTTAAATATTTGTATTTGGTCAATGCCCGCAACTTTGCCAGAGGGAGCAAAATTTGTATATCTTCTAGTGAGTATGCTTGCTATCGAGAGTGCGAATACATGTTTTGGAACACCTTTTGCTGCACTAGCTATAGATATTGCTCCTGAATATAATGAACAATCTAAAGTTCAAAGTTTTAAAACTATTTTCAATATTATAGGTATGATTTTACCTAGTATCTTAATGTATTTTTTTATGCCTTCTATTTCTTTAGGAATACAAAGTAGTCATACTCAACAAGGTTATATTAAAATTGCTTGTATAAATTCTGCTTTATTAATAACATTTGCATTAATAGCAATTTTCTCCACATTAAAATATGTAAGAAAAAACAATATTTATAGTCAAAATTTAATTAAAGAAAAATTTAGTTTTGCAAAACTTTTGAATGGTTATTTTTCTATTTTAAAAAAGAAAAATTTTAGAACAGTTATACTTGGATATTGTTTTGCTACTATTGCTTCAGCATTTCTTACTTCTGTTGGCATGCACCTTTTTACTTATTGCTATCATTTTTCAAGTGCACAAATTTCTATAGTATTAATTTCATTATTTGGCGGAGCAATAGCTTCTCAACCACTTTGGGTATATCTATCTAATAGGATAGAAAAAAAACGTTCACTTATTATTGCTTTATCAATTATAATTTTTGGCATATTTTTTACAGTCATTACATTTCTTTTTAGAGAATATATACCTAATCAAATAATGTTTTACATTGCTATTTTTTGTTTGATTTTTTGTGGAGTGGGTGCTGGAGCAATGTATTGTCTACCATTTTCAATGTATGCAGATTGCGTTACTTTAGACATTTACCAAACAGGACAAAATAACGCCGGAGCTTACACAGGTTATTTTACTTTTTCATATAATCTTGCAAACTCAATTGCACTTTTAATAATTGGTTTACTTCTTGATGTAATAAAATTTGATTCTACTATGCCTATTCAAGCAAATAGTGTTCAAAATGGTCTAGGAATGATTGTATTTTTTGGTTGCACTATTTTTCTTTCACTAGCTATTATGATTTTTTCAAAATTTAATGTTAAAAGATCAGATGTTTTAAAAATACAAATGGTTAATCCAAAAGATAAAAAATTAAATGCTAGTGATAAAATTATATTATCTGAATAATTAAAAATAATAAAATAACAATTTTTGCAAACAATAATAAAATGAAAAAATTTATCTTTATTTTATTTGTAATTTTTATTTCGAGTTTACTACTTTACTCATGCAAAAATAGTGAAATAGACTATGGAAACATGGAACAAGACAATTTATTTAATGGCAATTTGTCTTTTTATTATGATAATTTAACTCATGTAGGAATATTTGGTTCTGAAAATGAAATTATACAGTTTTATCAAAAAGATGAAATTAATGGACTTTTAAATTCAGGATACAGGGTTGGAATAACCATTACCGCTCCAAAAAGTATAAATGATATTGAAAGTGGTTATGCAATTATAAACAACAAAGAAATCAAATCTAATCAATATCTTATTTTTGCAAACAATGTTCCCACAGGTCAAGCTAAATTTTATATAGAATTTGACTCAGACAAAAAAGATGCAAAGATTGAAATAAAATGGAATGAAAATACTCAAGTTCAAACTTATTATGTTAAGCTTAATGACAATGTTATATTTGATGATAATTAAATATCATATATTAAAAAAAGAAGAAAATATGTTTCTTCTTTTAATTTTTATATTTATTCTTCGTCTTCTTCACCATTAACGCCAACATCTTGGTTATCAATTTTTGGATATAAAAGCTTTTGAGCAATTTCATATCTAGAATAATTGAATAAAGCAAGTTCATTAATGTTTCTATCAATAATGTTTAAAATTTCTTGATTTTCTTTTTTGTTTTTACTTCCTGTTGGAAGATGCAATGTTACTCCTATTTTTTCTACTTTTCTATTTGTTTCGATATCTCTGTAAGTTACATTTTCAAAGATGATATATGCACGATAACCTGTTCCACATATTATTTGATATTTATCAGCTTTAATGTTTATTTCAATTTTAGGAATTGTTTGTTTAACAATAGAATCTAAGTCAACTGTAAATGGTGTCGTAAAAGAATTTTCTATAGCTGAGGCTATATGCAAAGAAAAATCTTTTGGTTCATCATCTCTTTCAACTTCTCCAAGCAAAAATTTTTTACTTGGACGTTTAAAAACGCCAGGAAGATAACTTATTTTTCTTACTTTTATAAGCACCTTATCATCTTCATATTGTTTAGAAAGAACTATGCCTGAGTTTGAAAGCATATTTTCTGCTACATCATAAATAACTTCTTTAGCATTAATTTTTCCTTCATAAGATAATCTATAATATTTTAAATATTCATCAAATTTTTGTTTAATAATTTTAAAATTAGCAAAACCCAAAATGACATAATGATATGTGTCTATTTTTTCTTGTTCAAGTTTATTATTTGAATTCAAGTTATCATCCTCCTCTTTCTTATATTTTACTTTTTTTATAAATAAAAATCAAATGTTTAAGATTAATTTTATTAGGAATACTAAAAATGGAGGTAAAAATGGAATTTAACGATAGTAAAACAAAAGAAAATGTTGCTCGTGCTTTTGCTGGTCTTTGTCAAGATGGAGCAAGATATCAATTCATAGCATTAAATGCTAGAGATGAAGGTTTTTATTTTATAAGTGATACATTAAAAATGTTTGCTAAACATAAAATGGCTCACGCTTCGGTTTTATACCAAATAATGCTTGATTATACTCGTAAACAAAAAGATAATATAGTGATAAATGCAGGTTTTCCTTTTGAAAATCAAATTCTAAAAACTTCATTAAAAGATTCGGCTGAAATTGAAAAATATGAAAGCGAAAATCTTTATCAACATTTTTCCACAATTGCTAAAGATGAAGGTTTTAAAGAAATTAGTGAAAAGTTTGATTATATGGCAAATATTTATCAGACTTTTGCAAAGAAACTTGAAATTTTAGGCAAAGATTTTGACAAAAATCAACTTTACGAGCGTCAACAAAAAGTATTATGGACTTGCACAAATTGTGGCTATACTAATGAAAGTAAATCTGCTTGGTCAAAATGTCCTCTTTGTAACTATCCTCAAGGTTATATTTCTGTCAATTTTGAAAACAATAAAAATAAATAAAAAACTGCTAAACTAATTTAGCAGTTTTTTTTACAACAATTATGAATTTAAAGTATCTTTAAAACTATTTCCAAATTTAAAAGAAGGAACATTGCAAGCAGGTATACTAACCTTTTCTTTAGTTGCAGGATTAATACCTTCTCTAGCTGCTCTCTTTTTCATTTCAAAAGTTCCAAATCCAGCAATTTGAATTTTTTCCTCAGTTTTTAAAGTATCAGCGATTGTAGCAACCATTGCATCAAAAGCAATACCTGCATCTTTTTGAGTAAATTGAGCCTTATCTGCAAATGCCTTAATAAATTGTTGTTTATTCATTCTTATATCTCCTTTAAATAAATTGACTTACGCCTATAGTAAATATACCATAAAAATCCTTAAAATCAAAACTTTTTTTAAAATTTAACTTGGAAAACTAAAATAAGACAATATTTCATTCCATATAATTTCAAAAAAACTAAATACTTTATTAAAACTTACATTAATATTCAATATTAAATTTCTATCATTTACAGCGTCGTGAATTATTTTGACAACTTTACCTATTATCATATCTTCACCGCGTGTACCTGTCATTCTTGCATCTGTACTGCCTGTTCTATTATCACCCATAAAAAATATTTGATTACATTCTTTGCTAAATTTATCCTGTCCTACTTTAAAGAAATAAGCTTGATAAGTATTTCCACTATAAGCAAATTTTAATTTTGTACATTCATTGTTTTCAATATAATTAGCAAAAAAACTAGGTTCATATTCCATCAAGTTTGTGTATTTTACTTCATTATTAACTATCATCCCTGTATCTAAATATCCATTTCCATCCCATAAAGACCATTCTTCATAACTTTTTATATAATCTTCTTGCAAGACTTCAACTTCCGAACTGCCAGAAATTTTTCTTACAACTCTATATTGCCATTCTGTAACTCCATTTTCCATTACTATTGGCAATTTGACTATTGTTATGTAATCATTTTCTTTTGCAATTACCCTTTTTATAATAGAATAGCTTTCGTCATTTTCTTGTGGAACCTGTATAACAATAATATCTCCATAATCTACATCTTTAGTATGTTTCAAGTAAACGGCATCTTGAAAAGATGAACCATCTCCAGAAAGAACAGGATTTTTATTTAATGTAGGTTGCATAGAAGTTCCTTGTATTGTAACATAACTATAATTATAATCAAAAGCCAAAGCAGTTAATAAAATAAAAGCATATATAATAAACATAACATACAAAAAAGAATAGAACACTCTATAAGAAATTCTATTTTCCTTCTCAATACGAAAATAAGTAAATTCTAAACTATTCAACTTTTTCCCTCTCTATCTTTGAATATATACAACCACAATAATTTTGTCTATAAAGTCCAAACTCTTTAGAAAGAATTATACTTCTTTTATATCCATCTTTTTTTTTAAAATTACCTTCTAGATAATCTATATTTTCTTGTTTAGAAACTTCTTTTCCAATTAAATTTAAAATTTCTGCATTTTTATAAGGACTTACAGAAAGTGTTGTTGTAAAAATATCAAACCCTAATTCTTTTGCTTTTTTAGCGGTTTTTTCTAATCTTAACCTAAAGCATACTGGACATCTAGCCCCACCTTCTTTTTCATTTTCAAGACCTTTAACTTTTGATAAAAAATCTTGTGAATTATATCCTTCTTCTATTACAGGAATATTTTTTATTTTACAATATCTTTTTTCTTCTTCTAATCTTAAGTTAAATTCGTTCTCACTATCAATATTAGGATTATAATAATAAACTGTAACTTCGTATTCCTTTTCTAATCTTTCAATTACAGAAGTGCTACATGGACCACAACAACTATGAAGTAAAAGTTTTTTCATTGTACAGACCTCAAGATTTTTATCAAATCATTAAAAAGTGGACTTATTGAAGCTAGTTTTTTTAAATCATCATCTATTTTATCTAAGGTTATCATAAAACAACCTAAACAATCTCCACAATTTATGAATACTTGAACATTATAAATTAACTTTTCATTATATCCTTTAATCACAAACATAGGAAAATTAAATTCGCCCAATTTTATCATAAATTGATTTTCAAATTGAAATTTATCACTTACTTTATCATATTTTTCAAGTAATGATTGATAACTTTCAAAAAATTCGTCAGGATCTCTATGTATTTCAAATAATGAAATAACCTTTCCATAATTAGAAAGATAATTTTCTTTATTAATAAAGCCTTGTCCATTCATTAGATTATACTTATCTGTAGTTACATTCCAACCTTCAGGCAAGTCAAATGACATTTCATTAAGCGTATCAATAACTCGATGCATTTTTTACTCCTTAGGATAGTATGACACTACAACAAAAAAAAGTCAACAAATTTAACAACTAATATTGTTGCTATGTAAATAAGTTAATGATTAAAAACTATTTTATATTTGAATATTGATATTTTAAAAAGCGTTGATAGCATACATCATCATATCACCAACATTGTTATTAGTTAAATAATAAACTAAAATTTTCCCTTCACGCTTATAAGCAACAATGTTTTGATCTTTTAGTTGTTTAAGTTGATGAGAAATTGTTGTTTGATTAATGCCTAATATAGTAGAAAGGTCATTAACACACATATTCATCATTGATAGACAGGTCAAAATTTTTATTCGAGTTGAATCTGAAAAATTTTGAAAGTAATCTGCAAGCTTAGATATATCCCCTTCATGAGGCATACAATCTAAAATATCTTTTCGGTTTCTCTCAGAAAGCAAAAGAAATTTATTTTGCATTTTATTCTCCTTTTGTTCACATTTTAAAAAAAATATACATAAATATTTTATGTAATGCAATAAGGTCATTAGACTTTATTTACTATTATAGTTTTACTATGTACTAAGATAAAATGCAAAATAGAAATATGTCGATAATTGCATAAAGAAAAAAAAGTTTGTCTAATAGGAGGCTTAATGAACACTACACAAAATATTTTATTTGTTCTTCTTCTTTCGGTAATTACTAATGCAACTGACACAAATCTTAATACAAACACTAATTTCTTACTTTTGCTTTTACTTGCTTTGAATGGACAAAATTATGGAAGTAGCTGTGGTTGCGGACAAAATACTTGTCCAGGACAAAGCAACGGCTTATTCTTTTAATAGGTAAAATAAAATTTAATTTTTATTACGAGATTATTAGAATTTAAAATAACTAAGATACCTATGAATAGGTATCTTTTTTATAATAATATAAAAATAATAAAAAAAGATATAAAAAAAAATAAAAAATATTGAAAATTACTTTGAAATAAATTTTTTTTATGTTAAGATATGCTTGTAAGTAAAATTGATTTAAAAAAAGGAGGAGAAAATATGTTAATGTCTCTATTAAATGTTGCTTGGAGTTGGAATGAGTTTTTTGAAAATACTCAAGGAATAGACAATCAAAAAGACTTATTAAAACAAGTTTTTAGTATTATTTCAATAGTTCTATGGGTTGCTATGGGTATTGTAGGTGCTGTTGGTGCCGTTTATGCCGTATATCTTGGCGTTCAACTTGCAAGAGCAGACGAACAAGGAAAAAGAGATGATGCAAAAAAACACTTGATAACAGTTATTATTGCTATTGGTGTAACTATTGCACTAGTTCTTGTATTTAACACTTTCTTACCAGCACTCATTTCTGCATTTGATGTTACAAAAGGTGTTAATATTGATGGAGAAACAGGATCAAGTTTAATCACTCCTTTTATATAATAGAAAAAAGCACAAATTAATTTGTGCTTTTTTATCTAAATAATATAGGTTACTAATAAATTTGTTATAAAATAAAAATATCTATATATTTCTTGCAAAAAAAATTTATTTATGCTAATATATTACTAGGAGTTGCAATGCAATTATTTTCTTTATTGTTAACTAAATATAAATACATTGGTGGTTTAGCTTGGTTCTCTGAAGCTTATAATACTTTGTCACCTATACTTTATTCTATACTTGCTATAGTAGGAACTTCTGGTGCAATTTATGCTATAGTCTTGGGAGTAAATTTAGCTAAAAGTGAAAATGATGAAAAAAGAAAAGCTGCTATTGCAAGACTTAGAAATACAATTATAGGCGTTTGCGTGTTATTAATATTAGTTCTATTTATTAACCTTGGTTTAGAGGAAATCTTACATGTAGCCTTTCCTGATGAAGTTGTAACACCAGACAAAACCACAGAAAGTGCAAAAACAATTATTAACACAATACTATCATTTAAATTGTAACTTTTTTAAATAATTTTCATATAAAACTTGTGTAAGGAGAATCCAATGCGCAAGTTTTTTTGTAATTACAACAAATTAACCGAAAAATATGAACTTTCTTATACAAATTCTATATCTTTCAATAATAAAACTTTAATTCAAACCAAAAACAATCTTCTTTCAAATATAAATAAAATTTTACAAGAAATTTATAATAATTTGATTATTTTAAAAGAAAAAAATAATGAAGAAAATATATTAAAATTAATTGATGAAAGTGAATTGTTACTTGCAAATATTTATTACTCATTATTTTCTTCCCCTTTAGAACTTGCCCCACAAAACAATCAAAATCTCACATCAAAACAAATTTTGGTAATATTAATAGAAAAATGTGGAAAGTTAATAGAAATAATTGAAATACCGGAATATAATAAAGCATGTTTAATATTAAAAAATCATTTAGAAACTATATTAAATATAATTTCTAATCCTTAAAATCTTTTTAATTAATTTTACTATAAATTAAAAACAAAAAGTTAATAGTACTAAATTTTTAGTGCTATTTATTTTTATATTTAGTATTTTATTTTTATAAATTTTTATAAACATTTTAAGTGTTTTTTACATAATATGAGAATGAAACCAAATATGTATTATAAACATTTTTACTTAAAAGAATATTATTTGGTTTTACTGAGAGGTTTAAATGTTTAATTTTTTTAATAGAAATTGTAGACCTTGTCAATGTATTCCACAAAAAATAATTATTAAAGGCGCAACTGGTCCCACTGGTCCTGCCGGTCCTGTAGGTGCAACTGGTCCTACAGTTACTGTTGGAGTTACTCAGACAAATACTCTACCTCCTGGTTCAAATGCAAGCGTAAGTGTAACTCAAATTGGTGATACTGCAAACTTTACCTTTAATATTCCTAGAGGTTCTACAGGACCTACCGGTCCTACTGGTGCTACTGGCGCTACTGGTCCTACAGGTCCTACGGGTCCTACTGGTGCTACCGGTCCCACTGGCGCTACTGGTCCTACTGGTGCTACCGGTCCAACAGGTCCTACTGGTCCTACTGGCGCTACTACAACATTTACTGTTGCAGCAACCAACACTCTTGATCCTGGTCAAGATGCTACTGTTTCAGAAAGTCAAACCGGAACTGATGTTGAATTAACCTTTGGTATTCCTAGAGGCGCAACTGGTGCAACTGGAGATACCGGTCCTACGGGTCCTACTGGGCCTACTGGTGCTACTGGTCCTACAGGCCCTACGGGTCCAACCGGCCCTACTGGTCCAACCGGTCCTACTGGTCCTACTGGCGCTACTACAACATTTACTGTTGCAGCAACTAACACTCTTGATCCTGGTCAAGATGCTACTGTTTCTGAAAGTCAAACCGGAACAGATGTTGAATTAACTTTTGGTATTCCTAGAGGTGCTACTGGAGATACTGGTCCTACAGGTGCTACTGGAGCAACAGGTGCTACTGGTGCTACTGGTGCAAACGGAACAGGACTTTCAGCATATGGAGGTCTTTATAATAATGCAACACAAACACCAAATATAACAACACAAAATACTTTTGTACCTTTGGAATTAAATACTGAATTACCTTTGTTAAATACTTCAACATCATCTAATGCTATTACTGTAGATCAAGAAGGAGATTATGAAGTTTCTTATAATGTAGATTTGACAGGGACTGCGGAGCAAACTTATCAAGTAGCAGCAAGACAAAATACTACAAATATTAACCAATCAATCACACAAAATACCAGCACAATAACAACTACTGGTGGTGGAACATTCAATGCATCATTTACAAACTCTTGTATTGTTACATTAAGTGCATCGGATTCAATTGATCTTGCTATAACTACAACAGTTTCTCCATCTGGAACAACAACTGTTCAAGCAAATGGAAGTTGTATATTAACTGTAAAAAAACTTAACGCATAAAAAATTAAAAATAAAAAGAGATATCAGATTTGATATCTCTTTTTTATTTGTTTTTTATCTCTTTTTTATAAAATTCAAGACTTTCTTTTATAACTCGAATAGCCTCTAATTTATTTCCCAATTTTTCAACATTAACAGTTTTATTTTCTAATTGTTTATAAACAGTGAGAAAATGCATTAGTTCGTCAAAAATGTGTTGTGGAAGTTCAGAAATATCTTGATAACAATTATATTGAGGATCACCAAAAGGAATTGCAATTATTTTTTCATCTCTTTCGTTCCTATCTGTCATAGTAACAACACCTATAGGATAACATCTTACAAGGCAAAGTCTTTCTAATGGTTGACTGCAAAGAACAAATACATCAAGTGGGTCTTTGTCTTGGCAGTATGTTAAAGGTATAAAACCATAATTCATTGGATAATGTGTGCTTGTGTATAAAATTCTATCCATAAGCAAAAATCCAGTTTCTTTATCTAACTCATATTTTGTTTTATCACCCTGTTGAATTTCAACACAAGCATAAAAATCATCAGGTTTAATTCTATTAGGATTAATTTCTTTCCATATGTTCATAATATTTTTCCTCTCAATAAGTAAATTTTTATATTTTTTTTACAAATGTAAAAATAAAATTACTTTATCTATAATAGCAACTATGTTTAAATTTGTCAAATTTTATATATTAATTAAAATAAATATTGTTAATATAGATTATTTTTTTAAACCATAATGTCCTGTTACACTATCTCTAAATAAAAATATTTCTGGAGGATTAAGTGTAAATGTTAAATAACAAATAAAAATTAAAGTTAATCCTATGATAGCGACAATATTAAAAACAAAATGAAGTTTTGACAAACATAAAATTTTATAACAAATTAAAAATGCTATAAATATTGAAAGATAATAACTTAAAATATCAACTATTAATATTGAATTTTTTACAAATGCAGTATAAGTATAAAATATTGCAGGAATTAAAATCATAGGAAGAATTAATGTCACAAAAAATGCAAAAAGATAATTTTGATTTTTAATGTAAATTAAGCCAAAAATAAAATAAATTATAGTTGGAAAAATTGCTAATTTTAAATGTTCCCAAGTGCTTTCATTTGCTGGAAAAATTATTCCTACAACTTTATTGTTTCCACTCCAATTATAAAAAAATGTGATAATGTGCCAAAAATAGCAACAAATATAAATCCTAAAATGCAAAATATCATAATTTTCTTCTTATCCATAAAATAATATATGATATTGTGTTTAGAAAATGATAAATTATTTATATTGAAATATTTTTAATTACTATTTTTATTTACTAATTCCACACGATTTTTAAACTTTTGAAAGTTATAAAAAATATCTGATAAATACTCTCCATTATTTAATTGAATTTTAATTACAGGCCTTTTATCCATAACATTGTTTTTATAAAAATCATGAATTACTTTTTCACCAAGCATAGATTCTATAAATTCTTCATCATTTCCACGATTTTTCATTCTTATTTTATATTCTTGTATACAATCTAATGAATGATAAACTAAACAATATGGGATGTGCTTATTAACTAACAACTCTACAAGTCTTGGATTAGGTGCTAATAATAAAATTTTTTTTGTATTATTTAAATAATCATCAATTAAAGAAACAACATATTTATATGTATTACTTCTTATTGGTCTAGTTTTATGACCTTTATTTTTTTCAATTTCTAATGAATTATCATCATCACCGAATTGATACTTATATCTACATTTTAACTCATCAATGTCAACAAAATTATTATCATGCTTGCTTAAAAATGTTTTGCCAACACCTGGTACACATACAAAAACTCTAATTTTGTCAATAATATTTTCCATAAAATCCTTTTTACATAGTTATTTTATAATATATTTTTGATTAACATTTTTTTAAATAAATTAAAGTTACTATTTTATTTGTTTTTATTTAAATTAAGACAGTCAACTATTTCATAAAAATCTTTCACTTTCACAACTGCTTTGGGAACACTTAAATTTTTATTATAGTTTGTTTTAATAAGAAAAACTTTACCCTTACAAATAGAATTAAAGTAACATGAAACTCTTGAGATAATATTTAAATCGTCATCAATAAAAACATCTGCATTTTCTTCTTCACATACTTTTTCTTTATCTACCCTACCTATATACAATTTGTCGTATTTCAAACCAACATTTTTAAGCCATTTTTTTGTTATGCCTTCAGGATCAGTATGCCAATCCTTTTGTCTAGCAGTACAAATAATAATTTTATGTCCATCTTTATATAAAGAATTTATAATTTCAACTGCATTATTTTTAACAGGAAAATGAAGCATCATTTCATCTCCATAAGTTTTATACCATTGATTTGCAGTTTCGTAGTCCCAATCAAATTTTCCTTCTGCAAAACGAGAAATACTATTAATAAATTTATACGGCAAATTATTTTTGTTTATAAAATTTTTTATATAAGCTTCGCTATATGAATCTGTATCACAAATAGTATCATCCAAGTCAATTACAAAAACCATATTTTTTCTCCAAGTAAATAAAAATTATTTTATTCATTTATTTCCATATATCTTACTTTTTTGTTATTTGATAGAGCATATTCAATTTCTGATTTTGTGCTAGAACCTATGTAACCATTTTTGTTTATAACAAATATTTCATCAGCCATATCTATTTTTCTTTTATGCATATCATCTAACATCAATTTGACACCTTCTTCTAATACTTCATTATCTCCAGAATGACCAAAAAGACCAACAGAAATTACAATATTTCCTTCAAGAGTCAATCTTTTTTGTTCACGCAAAAAGTCATCTTTAAATTTTGTGCTTCCACATAGTGTTATTACTTTATATTTCCCTACCA
>CASEOW010000056.1 GCA_949289785.1 uncultured Bacillota bacterium
TAATATATATTTATATATAATATATATCAATATAATGTTGCTTAATTTTCTTTAAATACATTAACCTCGCGAATATTATTTTTAATTGTAAGTTGAGAAACATCTTTTATTAAAACTTTATTACTTTTTTGTGAATTTAAAATAAAAACATTGTATCCATCATCCTTTGGATAAAAAGCTGTAAGAATACCTGTTGGATTTAAATTATTATTTATACTTACAATCTTTCCTAACGCATTTTTTACAAATTCGTTATTTATATCTTTCCAATTCTCGATTAAGTTTTTTCCATTTTGTAAACAAGTTGAAAAAATACTAGCACAACTTTCATTTACAAATATTACATTTCCATTTTCTTCTTTCATATACAAAATATGTAAATTGTTTTTATTCTTATTTTCTATTTTTGTATAGAAAGGTGCACAATATCGTTTTTCTTGGAAGTCACCATCGCCCAAATCCAAGTATATACAATCTTCGATTATTGCAGGTCCTCCATTTTTCAATGCAGCAATTTTTCCAGTTATAGAAAACTTTTGTCCTATTGAATTAACACCTTCTATTTTTAAATTTCTTTTACTATAAAATAATTCTGACAAAATTAATTTTGTTTTAAAATTAAACATATCATTTCCTTATATTAATCTTTTGCTATTTATATATTTATAGAGTTATTATCTTCAATATTAGACGCTATCTTCATTCCAATTCCATTTGAATAAAGATTAAAAACTTCAATATCGTCTTTTAAAGAAATTTCAACAGGTTTTAATTTATCTTTTTGAATTAACCCAGCTACCAATATTTTTTCATCAGAAGAATGAATACGCTTTTTTATAGCCAATGGTATTACCCTCAAAATGCTAGTATTTGCTTTTTCACTTTTCTCTATTGCAACAGGATTAGCAATTAAGTTTACAAGTACATTAGCCACATCGTCACATTTCTTGTTTTTAATATAATCTTTAATCATATTCATTAGTTTTATTTGGTTTAAAAATTCTTCTTTATTTTTTCTTTGCCAAAGCATATTACCATTTGTATCTTTAATAGATAAAAGATTTAATGCATTTTCGCTTTTAATAATTTTATCACTTACTACAAAAGGCAATTTACCACAGTTCTCCATAACTGAAAAAAATATTACATCTTTTTTAATTAATGGCTCACTTACTTCAACACGAAATCTTTGCATAAAATTGTTTACGCCTTCAAGAACTACAGCTTTGTTTTCATTTTTAATATCATTTAAAAGTTCTTTTAAAATTTTATCCATTTTTACCCACCTTTTTATTATTTCAATATTTGAAACAATTAAGGTAAAAGAAATAGTATAAAATAAAAATTCTTATATTGTTTCATCATATTGTAAAAGCCTTGAAATACTTTAATATTTCAAAACTTAGATTAAGTATATTGATAATAGATAAAAATGTCAAATTATCTAGACAAATTGTCATGTTTCAATAAGCTTACAGAAGTTGTATTTTCTTTATCAAAATGAGTAAAATTAAAAACACATTCTGTTTTTAAAAAATCTATTATTTCACAATCATTATTTGTATAAAATTTTTTTAGTAAATTTACATATTTCATAGAGTCTTTAGGCTGGACCAAAATTTCTTTACCTTCTCTAATCAACAGCATATTAGCAAATAAAAAAGCAGTTCTTTTATTTCCATCAAGAAAAATTTGTTTTTTTATTATGTAAAGAAAAAGACCTATTGCTTTATCAAGTGTAGGAATGTTTAATGATAATATTTTTTCTATTTGCTCTTTTAAAGAACTTTCAACCAATATTTCAGATTTCCATTTCGTTCCATTTATGGTAACAGGCACAGTTCTTATTCTTCCATACTCTTTATTTAAACCATAACAAATAATTTTATTTATTTGACATAGCAACGATAATGTTAAATTGTTATTAAGAACATTTTCATTTAAAATAAATTCCTAAGCATGTTTTAAATTCAGTATTTCTAAATTTTTAATATTTTTATATTTATTTATACTATTATAATAAGATTCTGTAGAAGGCAATTTATCTTTTGTATTATTTAAAATAAATTGAGATAAATTTTCTTTAATAAAATTACATAATGGTTGACTTGTGGCAGATAATTGGCTTTCAGATTCATAATTTTTTAATTTTTCATCAATTAATTTTATTTTATTTTTTATTTTCTTAGCGAGCTTATTATTTTCTCTGATAAGATTATATAATTCTTTTGAATATAAACCTGCATTTTTTGTCATAGATATTCCATCAATTGTAAAATTAACAAAAATATAGAACTCATTATCCTTTTCTTTAATTTCAATCCTTCCAAATAAAAGTTTTTCAAGCTTTGAATTCAATTTATTTCTTTCTTCTCTTAATAAAAGTTTTGATTTATCTTCCATTTTTACACCGCTTAAAATTTGTTTTTTTATTATATTTTTTAAGATTATAACATAAATTAGCAATTTTTAGTTATTATTTTTGAAATATATTTTTTTGTGTTAAACTAATTCTGGAGAACAATATGGAATTAGAATTATATAATATAAACATTAAAGAAAAATTTTATAGCAAGATAAATAATTTTCAAGATGAAAAATATGAGTTTTTGAAATATTTAACCAACAAAAAAGAAATATTAAATAACTTTAAACAAATTAAGTATCATTCTAATAAATTAAAACAAAGAACTGATGTTTTAATTGTAGTAGGAATAGGAGGTTCAATCCTAGCAAGCAAAGGCTTTATCGAAGGAAAAAGTAAACAAGATGTTATTTTTATGGGTCAATGATTTGACTTTGAAGCATTTAAAAATAAATTAAATGATATTTCTAACAAAAGGATAGGTTTGTGCTATATATCTAAATCAGGAAAAACAATGGAAACTAATTTGTTTTTTGAATTTATAAAAGATAAAATAAAAAATGAAAATATTGTAATTATATCAGAAAAATTTTCTCCAGCATATCAACAAGCTATAGATAACGATTATACATTTTTTGAAATAGATAAAAATGTCGGTGGAAGATTTTCTTTTTTTACACCAGTGGGACAATATCCTTTAGCCTATTCAAATATAAATTTTATAGATATTTATAAAGGTTTTCTAGATGAAATTAATTTATTTATTCAAGACAAATTAAAAAGCATTGAATATCAATATAGCGTTGCTAGAGTCAACTTAGAAAAAGAAAAACAGGTTGAAGTTTTAGCATCTTTTGATTATCAAATACAAAAATTATTGCCTTGCTTAACTCAAATTTTAGCTGAAAGTTTAAGTAAAAATGAAAAAGGTTTATACCCTACTATATGTAATTTTAGCGAAGATTTACATTCTTTAGGACAAACTATTCAAGAAGGCAAAAAATGTTTTTTAGAAACATTTCTATCATTTAATAACAATTCCAAATACACTAAAACAAAAATAGAACAAACATATCAAAAATATAATGAAATAGCCTTAAATTCAACATTAAAAGCTCATATTGAAACAAAAAACAAAATAATTCTTATTACATTAGAAAAGAATGATTATGAATTAGGAAAATTGATAGCATTTTATTATCTAACTGTTTTACTTTGCGCAGAGTTTGATGATGTAAATCCAACAAATCAAAATGGTGTTGAAAACTATAAAACAAAAATGATAAATTTACTAAAAAATAAAATAGATAATTAATATCTAATATTTAAAGAATATTTTTTAATAAATTGTCCAAAATAAAAAGATAGGGGGATAATTAAATGAAATTAAAAGATAGTCAAACTTTTATTAATTTAGCTAAAGCATACACAGCAGAATGTAATGCGAGATCTAGATATGAATTTTGTGAATATGGATTTAGATACAATGGCTATGAAGCAATAGCTCAATTAATTGATAAAATTGCATATCAAGAATTTAACCACGCAAGAGTTTTATATATGCAAATCCAAGATTGTGAACTAAAACAAGTCGACAATATAGATATTTGCAGTGGATATCCTTTTAGAGAGAAATGGGATATGTTAGAAAACTTAAAACTATTAAGCCAAGATGAACTTGATGAAGCAAAAGCTTATGAAGAATTTGAAAAAACGGCACTCGAAGAAGGCTTTGAAAAAATAGCAAATATTTTTAAAATGATTAGAGAAGTAGAAATTCGTCATGCTAAAGTTTTTGAAGAACTTTATAACCAAATGAAAAATAAATCTCTTTATAAAAAAGCAAAAAAAGTGGCATGGATTTGTCCAGCGTGTGGATATGTAAGTTTTGATAAAACTGCATGGGAAACTTGTCCATTATGTCAAGCAAAACAAGGATATTGCGATATTCACCTACCAGAAGAATTATATTTCGTTTAAAAGAAGAACAATTATATTAAATTCTTACAAACAATTAAAACCTGAAATTAATATTACTATATATTAAATAAAAAAGAGAACTTTAATAAAAGTCCTCTTTTTATTTAATTTTTTATATATGTATAATTCTGTCTATCGTTACTTATTGCTTTTGTATAATTATTTGTATCATTTAAAAAAGTATTTGTATTTCCTTCTTTATCAACGATAGTTTTTAAAACTTCTATTCTTGTCGCATTTTGTATTAAAGAACCACAAGAAGTATCAGAAGTTAATTTTTTATAAATTTCTTCGCTATCTATAACTACGTTTCTTAAACTACTACAATTAAAGAATGCTTTTCTTACTATATTTGTAATATTGTTCGGTATTTTTATGCTTGCTAATTGACCACATCCATCGAAAGCGTGAGAAAAAATATTTTTTACCCCAGTTCCTAATTCAACACTTTTTAAACTACTACATCCAGAAAATGCATATGAACTTAAACTTGTAACACCATCAGGAATTTTTACACTTGTCAATCCACTATTAGAAAATGCAGAAGAACCTATATTAGTTAAAGAAGATGGTAAAGATATTTTTGTTAAATTACTAGAATTGGCAAAGGCACTTTCACCTATACTTGTTAAGTTTAATGGTAGATGTATTTTTGTTAAATTACTACAATCAGAAAAGGCACTTTCACCTATACTTGTAGCACCTAAAATTGTTAAATCTTTTAGACTACTACAGTTGGCAAATACTTTATTATTTATAGTTGCAACAGAACTTGGTATTGTTAAACTTTCCAATTTAGAACATCCAAAAAACGCATATGAACCTATATTTGTCAAGGTAGGAGGCAAAGATATTGTTGTTAAATTGCTACAACCTGAAAATGCAAAAGAATTAATACTTGTTAAATAGGAAGAAAAAGATACTGATACTAAACTATCACAACCAAAAAATGCATTAGACGCTATATTTGTTACACTATTTGACATTTCAATATTGAATAAATTTTTACAATTATAAAATGAAGAATTTTCTACACTTTCAACACCTTCACACAATGATAAACTTTTTAAACTTATGCAACCATAAAATGCATATTGTTTAACATTTTTTGTTAATGCTGCTTCAGTTAATAATTCATATTCATTACTATCTTTTATAAATAATTTCGCTCCGTTATACATTGGGTTAGATGATTCACTATTAAATTCAATTGATCCCCACTCTTCTACTGAACCGTCATAATATACTTCTGTTAAATTATCACAAAAAATAAAAACTAAACTTCCTATATTTTTAATAGAATTAGGTATCCTTACACTTGTTATACTTTCAGAAGAAAATGATGCATAATCCTTTATGCCTGTTATTTCAAATTCATCTCCATCTATAAAATAGTTGGTTTCGTCAATTGTTAAAGTAGAATAAGAAGAAGGTAAAACTAAATTTTCTTCATTTCCTTTGTACTTAGTTATTGTATTCTCGCTAAATTCAAAATTATCCAATCTTCTATATCCATCTATTGTTATATTTTCACAAGGTAATTTTATAGTAAATGTGTTATTAATTATTTTTGTTTTTTCTTCATTCCATACAGTATAAAAAAGATTGTTTAAATCGTATATATTATTATCTGTAATTATATAACTTTCATTACTTAAATTTTTTATAGATACTTCAATAGCTACTACTTTTCCATTTTCCTCAACTTGTTTTTTTTCAACATTTACATAATTCTCAATATCTTCATTTACTGATATGGAGATATCAATTTGTTGCCAATTTGCAGTGTATACTTTATTTCCAGTTGAACCTTTTTCTATGGTTACTTCCTTTTGTGGTTCTTCTTGTCTATCCCATGTCCACCCTAAAAATTCATAGTTACTTTTTTCTGGAATAGGTAAAGTAAAAGATTCATTTTCTACGGTATAATTTTCTTTTTGTTCAGAAATTTGTCCACCATCTAAATTATAAGTAATAGTATAAGTTATTGCTTGTAATTTTGCGTATATACATATATCTTCTGAAGGCATTTTAAATTTGTTATTATGTATTTCTACCATAGTAGAAGACTCATTTTCTATATAATAAATTGACAAAACTTCATATCCTTCTTTAGTAATTGTTTTAACTACTACTTCTTCTCCTGCTGTAGCTTCTGATTTATTTAATATAATATCTAAGTATTCAGTTGAATTAGTGTTTATTTTATAATAATTTTTAGGTGTTAATAAAACAACCATTAAAGTGATAGCCAGTGCTAAAACTAATACACTAATCAATGATATCGTTAATATTTTAGTTCTTTTATTTTTTTTAGAAACCTTATTATTTTCTTCATTTTTAGAAATTTCAATATTTTCTTTTTCCATCAAATCTCTCCTTACTAATTCTTTAGTAACTTATTATCTGTATATCAACTCTCATTATACATTATATAAATCATGATGTCAATTTAAAAATTTTATTTTAAAAAGATACTTATTTAAATAATTTTAACTTTATTAATATTGATATTAAAACTTTGCTAGTTTATTTTACTTTTTATCTCTTTTATTTAATTTTTTACCTAGTTTCTCTACAAAATTTTCTATCTGAGGTTGAAATTTATAACTTAAATAAAATAAGATTAAACCTATTATTATTAAAATTGCCCATACTATTAATCCCCAGCCAGAATAAGGAATTATACTTCCACTTCCGAAAAAACATAATGTTACATAAACTATAGGTCTTGTAATAAGATTTGTTATTAGGAAAAATTTAAAACTCATATTAATTGCACCGGCAACTATACACAATATATCGTCTGGGAAAAATGGAAATAACATCATTAAAAAATAAACATATTTCCCCTTATTTAACTTTTCTTCCCATTTAGCTGCACTCTTCTCGCCTGCAACCCAAATTATAATTTTTCTTCCAAATTTTTTTCCAAGAAAATAAGCAAATATACTTCCACTTAAAACAGCTAAAAGGCTAATACCTAGCGTAATCCAACTACCAAAAACCAAAGTTCCTGCAATAGTAGTTATTGCCGCAGGAATTGGAATTATAGTAGTTTGTAAAAACTGAATAGCAAATAAAATTAAATAGCTATAAGCTCCACCTGAAATAATTACTTCTTTTAAATCTTCGATATTGTTTATTTTAGATAGAGCACCTGTAAATTTTAAAGGAAGATAAATTGCAAGGCATATAAGCACGATACAAAAAATTATTAATGACGATTTAAAAAGAATTATTTTTTTGTTTTGTTGTTTTTCATTTAAATTCTTTTCTTTGTTTGACTCAATATGCTTTTTAAAACAATAAAATAATTTATTCTTTAAACTTTGTGTATTGCTATATCTTAGGTATTTCTTTCTTGTAAAAAGTAAAGCTGAATTAAAATCATCTTCAAAATATTTATTAAGCTTAAAATTACTAATTTCTTTTTTCATAAACCTTCTATATTCTATCATAAATTATTAACTTTTTAAAGTATAATTATGATTTTCTTAAATCTTTAAACATAATTTATTATAATTTTTGTCTATATTATTTTTAAGAAAATTTGTAAATTCATCAAAAAAATATTTCTTTTCTAGAAAATTATGCTATAATGACAATGTTTTATATAGGAGAAAAAGATGAAAAACAAAGCTATTACAAGCAGAGATGAAAATTTTGCAAAATGGTATACAGATATTGTCAGAGCGAGCAAACTTGCTGATTATTCAACTGTAAAAGGTTGTATTGTTTTTGAACCTAATGGTTACGCAATATGGGAAAAAATGCAAAGCGTATTAGACAAAAAATTCAAAGAGTTAGGTCATCAAAATGTTTATATGCCATTATTAATTCCACAAACACTTTTAGAGAAAGAAGGTGAACTCATTGAAGGGTTTGCTCCCGAAGGTGCTTGGGTAACAGAAGGCGGTAAAAACAAGTTAGAAGAAAAATTAATGGTTCGCCCTACTAGCGAAACTCTTTTTAGCGATTATTATTCCAACAAAGTAAAATCTTATAAAGATTTACCTTTATTATATAATCAATGGTGTAATGTAATGCGTTGGGAAAAAGAAACTAGACCTTTTTTAAGAACTAGAGAATTTTTATGGCAAGAGGGACACACAGTTCATGCAAGTGCTGAAGAAGCTCAAGAGGAAACTATAAGAATGTTGAATGTATATAAAGATTTCTTTGAAAATTATTTAGCCATTCCTGTTATAGCAGGTAAAAAAACTGAAAAAGAAAAATTTGCTGGAGCAGAATATACTTATACTATTGAAGCATTAATGTATAATGGCGTAGCTTTACAAAGTGCTACTTCTCATTACTTTGGTCAAAAATTTTCTAAAGCTTACAACATTGCATTTTTAAATAAAGAAAATAAACTTGAAAACGCTTATCAAACTTCTTGGGGCTCATCTTCTAGAATGATTGGTGCTCTTATAATGGTTCATAGTGATGATAACGGACTAGTTTTACCTCCTAAAATTGCTCCTAGACAAGTTGTAATTGTTCCAATAGGAAAAGAAGGAGAAATTCTTTCATTAGCAAACGATATAAATAAAAAACTATCCGAAAACGGAATTACATCATTTGTAGATAATAGCGAGAAATCTCCAGGATTTAAATTTGCTGAGCATGAAGTTAATGGAATTCCAGTTAGAGTAGAGCTTGGAATGAGAGATTTACAAAATGGAAAAATTTGTTTAGCAAGAAGAGATACAAGAGAAAGAATTTTTATTGAAAACGACGAAAATGTAGTTAAAAATATTATTACATTATTAGACGATATACAAAAAAATCTTTTTAACTTAGCACTTGAAAGAAATAAACAAAAAACTTATACAGCTAAAAACTTAGAAGATGTAAAACAAATTATGTCAACACAACCAGGATTTATTTACGCTAGTTGGTGTGGTGATAAAGAATGTGAATTAAAAATGAAAGAAATTCGTGGAACTAAATCTAGATGTATAGTCGAAAATCAAAATGTTGATAACGATGTATGTGTAGTTTGTGGAAAAAAAGCAAAACATATGGTTGTTTGGGGAATTCAATATTAAAATTCTCATAAATTAAATTTATAATAAAAAACATTATTTGAATAGAAAAAAGCACCTCTTATATTAAGAAGTGCTTTTTTATTTGGTGTGGAAGAAGGGAGTCGAACCCTCATGGTAATTTAAATCTACCATTGGAACCTGAATCCAACGCGTCTGCCATTTCGCCACTTCCACAAATCTAATGTAAAAAATTTACATTAACATTATAAAAAATATAAAATAAAAATAAATATTTTAAGGTGAATAATATAAAATTAAAATTATATTACTCACCTTTATACAAATTATATTAGTTCAACAACAGCATAATTGTTTAAAGAACTATCAATTTTAATTTTATCTGAAATTTCAACGCCCGCTATAATCAAAATATCATTTCCACTAGCAAGAACAGGAATATTATCTCTTAATCTAGCAGGAATCTTTTTATCGATTAAATAAGACTTTAATTTTTTGCTTCCGCCACCAAATTTAGTAAATACATCTCCGTCTTCTCTGTATCTCCAAACGGCATCTTTAGGTAATTTTCTATAATCAAAAATTAAACCATTACCATTTGACATATATCCTTTAACTCTTCTTACTATTAAAGTTTTTCCATCAGGAAGATTAAATTTTCCGCTTTTAAAAGGTATTTCAAGTTTTGGCTTTTCGATATGCTTATTTAAAATTGTTAAATAATCATATTCTTTAATTGCCACGCTTTCAAAAGGTAAAGAAATTCTTTTTCCATTTTCACCATTTTTAGCAAGATCAATTAATGAGTCAATATGTTTTTTCTCAATATCTTTATTTATTCCAATATTTTTAAAACATTTAAAAATAATTCTAGAAACAATAGATTTATCAAAAAGAAAATAAGAAAGTGGAATCATAGCACTTTTATCTTCAAACATTACAGCATCAGTGTTGATTTGTTTGTTTATATAATCGTCATCATCTTTAACGATAGACGCAAAATTAACTATTGCATTGATAGCATTTGGCCATCTTGATTGAATTTCTTTAAGAATAACATTTCTAACAAAATTTCTATTATAAGTATTATCTTGATTTGTATAATCTTCAACATAGTCAAGATGATATTCATCACAATATTGTAAAATTTCTTCTTTTGAAAAATCAAGTAAAGGTCTAATATAAACCTTATCTGAAATATACCCCATACCTAAAGCACCTGTTGTGCCACTTCCTCTAAAAAGATGCATTAGAATGGTTTCTGCTTGATCTGATTTATGATGAGCAAGAGCAATTTTATCTACTAAACCTTTTTTTATTAAAGCATTAAAAACTCCATATCTAGCTTCTCTTGCCGCAGTTTCAAGGCTTATACCTTTTTCTTTAGCAATTTTTGGTGCATCAACTTTAAATTTATAAAATCTTACTCCAAACTCTTTAGCTTTTTCTTTAACAAATTCTATATCTTGGAAACTATTTTCTCTTATAGAATGGTCAATACTAATTGCAACAACTTCAATATCAAATTCTTTTTGAGCACAAGAAAGAGCATGCAAAAGTGCTATAGAATCACTACCACCACTGCAACCAACTCCAATTATTTCTCCAGGTTTAACTAAATTATTTTTTTTAATGATTTGTGAAAATTCTTGCATAATTCTACTCCTTGTCAACTATCTTTTTATATTATATATTTTTTTAACAAGGTATGCAATATTATTATTAAAAATTTATTTATTTTTATATAAAATTTTTACTCAATATATTTTAACTTTTAAATTATTTTTACTACAAGACAGGTCATATCATCTACTGCATAACCATTATTATTTGAAAGAGCTTTCTGTAAAATTTGGTCAGCAAATTCTTGAGGATTTGCAGTTTTGATAGTCAAAATAAAATCTTTAAACTCTCCATCACTTGAAAAAGAATCATTTATTCCATCAGAGCATATAATAAGAAAATCTTTTTCGTTTAAAACCACCTTTCTAGTTAAAGATTTAGCTTGCCATAATACACCTATAGGCAACGAGCCACCTTCTATAATTTTACAATCTTCCTTACCTCTTATATAAGAACTTACAGCTCCCATTTTAACAAAATCAGCAATACCACTTTTTAAATCTACAATACATATATCCATTGTTGAGAAAATATCTTCATCTTCTAGATTTAAAAGTTTGTTTACTGAAGATAAAATGATTTCATTATCAAATCCCGCTTTATAAAAGCTTTCAATTAAAGCAACTGCAGTTTGAGATTTTTCGCCCGCTGTTTCACCACTTCCCATGCCATCACAAATAGCAAACATAAATTTATCACCATCAAGTCTTTCTATACTATGACTATCACCAGAAATGGTTTTTCCACTTTTTGGTTGACATGCAAGCCCAAAAACGCAATCAAACATAGGTGCAGTTTTAAGTAAAACATTAACAAGTCCTGCTTTAGCAGTAGGATAAACCTCATAAATAGCCATTTTATGACAACATATTTTTGATACAATATTTTGAAGTTTGAGTTGATTTACATCTTCATCTCTTACAACGGCACAAACTAAAGTTGTTTTTGCATCTTTTTCATAAACTACAGCATCTTGACAAATTATATTGTTTGCAGTTAACTCATCTATAAGTTTATTTTCCCTCACGCTATCAAATGAAACAAGCAAATCAACTTCACTTGCTAATGTTTTTAATAAAGATGACATTCCACAAAGTTGGTCGGAAATTAACAATTTGCTAGTATCAACATTAGTTGTTAATTTAGAATATGATTTATATTGACTTGTTAAAGTGTTAATTTCACTTATTAAATGATTTGCTTTGTTGCATCTTGAAGAAAGATAGCTTGGTAAATCCAAATAATTTATCTTCCCTCTTTCTAAAGCAATAGAAATAAGTTCTTTAAAAACTTTTTTTGTATCTTCGCTAAAAGTTCTATGACAATGCTTTTGTTCTGGGCAATTTTTACAAATCGTATCTTTAATTTCCTCATATAACATTTGCTTTACTTCATCATCACTCATTTGTCTTTTAATAAGTTTTTTCATTGCACCATTCATTTCAAAAAAAACTTCACCAAGATTTTCCAGTCTTCTTTTTAATACATCTCTATTTCTATTAATGACGCTTTTAATTGCTAATCTATCAGAAGATATAGAGAACATTATAGACAACCCTTTAAAAATTGAATTAGGCATTAAAAGAAAGGCTA
>CASEOW010000057.1 GCA_949289785.1 uncultured Bacillota bacterium
ATTTCAATTTCATAAGAATTATTTAATCCTTGTAAAATTAAAACATAACCATTTGCATTTTCAATTTCTTTAATTATAATACTCTCTTCATCTTCATCATAAACTATTTCAGGGACTTCTAAATAATCACTTGCAACCCAATAAATAGCTTCACTTTTTTTACTGTTGTTACCTGCATTTTCACTTAAATATTGACTTTGAACCTTATAACCTTTTCCAATCTCTATTCCTTTTTCTATAATTAAATCGCTTGAAATTATATTGTCATAAGAATCAATTACTATTTCTTTGCCATCATCATCAGTGAAAATAAATCTATAAAGTTTATAATTATCGTTCATTGTAGTAGAAATATAAAAATTTTGTCCATCATCTAATATTTCAACTTTTTTAGGCGAATATAAATTATAGTTTAGCAAAAATGCTAAAACCAAACCGCCAATAGCAAGAATAATGATCACTAAAAAAAGTGAAACAAACAAAATTTTCGATTTATTTTTCATTTTTTCATATATAGTATAACCAATAAAAACTTAAAATCAAAACATTTTTTTAAAATATAATAAATCTAGTCTTGACTTTTAAATCTAAATGATTTATAATCATTACAAGTGGAGGAAATATGTTTAATGATAATTTGACTAATTCACAAATCGCAGCTCTAATTATTGCTATTGTATTTTCAGTCTTGACTGTCGCAACTGTATTTTTAACAATTAAATATGCAAAAAAATTTGATTCATTTGTAAAAGCAACTTGTGTAGCTTTAAGTGCTCCTTTCGTAGCTTTTGCTTCTTGGCTTTATGTAATCTTTTCATTTCTTGATGGTTTCAGAGGAAATGAACTTGTAAATCTTCTTATCTCTATAATAATAGCGCTAATTCTTTGCGGTGTAATTATAATAATTTCAAAAGCACTTTATAATAAACATCAAGCAGAATTTTTAGAAGAAGATTTTAAAAAAGATAGAGATGAAAATGGTTTTGAATCTGAAGAAGAAATTGAAAATGACTCTACTTTTCTTCTTTTAGAAAACAATCAAAATGAAAATAATAATCAAGATAGCTTAGAAAATTCAGAAATGAAAGAAGAAAAATATGAAGAAATTCAAGAAGAAAATATAGACTTAACTAAAAACGAAATTGAAGAAAATGACGAAGAAGAAAATACTGAAGAATTTGAAGAAAATTTAGTAGAAGATATTGAAGATAATGACACAGATTTAAATAACCAAGAAGATTTAATAGAAAATATTACTCTTTCAAAAACAGATAATCAAGAAGAAAGTATTGAAGAAAATGATGACAGCGAAAATATAAATGATATTGATAATGAAGATAACGAAGATGATGAAGATGATAAAGAATTTGAAGAATTCCTTGAATCTTTAAGAAGAAAAGCTGAACAAAGAAAAAATGAAACAAATGATGATACAGATTCAGATGAAGAAAATTAAAAAGAAGTTTTAAACTTCTTTTTTTTACTTAAAAAACACTCTTTTATTTACCTTTAACATTTATTTAATTATTTAGCAATTGACTAAAATTAAATAATATGTTAAAATGAAAAAAAGAAAAAAATGAGGATTTATGGAAGAAAACACAAAAATTAAAGATAAAACTTTACATGTCAATTATCAAAATTTATTACAAAAAAATTTTAATTGTGATAAGTATCTAAATTTAGATTTTAATAATGTTATTATTGACTTTATCACGGAAGAACTTAATCATACTATGCTAATCAATGCTGGAAAGTTTGCCCTTAAATATCAAAATCAATTAATGAATGAAGAACAAAAAAACATCTTTATAAACAATATTCAAAAACTAAAAGTATTGTTAGATAATAAAAATAAAGATAATAATAATTTAAATAATATTAGGTTTGAAGATGGATATACAATTAACGAAGCTATAAAAGCAAGTGACAAACTCAATGAATGGGTAAAAGAAATTGAAAATGCAAAAATAGATGGTCAAAGTTTATCCCCGCTTGAAAAATATGTTTACGCTTACAACATAGCCACTAATTTTTATTATAAAGAAGATGAAAATGCTCCAACTTCTTTGTCTAGATTATTAATTCCAATTCTATCTAAAGAAAATGAAAATCAATATATTGTTTGCTCTGGTGTCGCAAATTTGCTCGCAGAATTATGCAATCGTTTAAATTTAAGTTGTTCCCCTTTTGCTTTGTATGGGCATATGATTAATAGTGTTTATATAAAAGATGATAAATATCAAATGGATGAAGTTTTTTTCTGTGATCCGACATTAGATATGTATAACACAAATGATAAATTAGATAAATTAGTAGATAAATTTTTAGACACTTGCCAAATTAAAAGAAATTTAATTTCTTCTTTTAACAACAACACAAAAGAAGACTTATCTTGGATTAATAATAACTATGGGAGTACTATTTATATAAAATTTAACAAATTAGAGTATGTTTATGATAATTTACAAGATAAGAAAGAAGATGCTATAAAATTTCATAATTTAAATTCAAATTATTTTTTTAAAACAGGCGGTATTAATCTAAAAACTTTCGAAAAAATTGATGAAAAAATTCAAAAAATACCTAATACTTCTTTTTCTCATGGACCTTTTAATGATATAAATACAAATGATATCTATGAACAAGCATTGTTAGAAGTTGGTTTAGATAATGTTGAAAAAGTATTCAAAAATATACCTAAAGAAAAATTAAATAATAAAATTTGTAAAACCGCCTTAAATGTTTTTCTTAACAATACAAATAAGGATAATTACCCTAAAACCAAGTCTATATTGGAATTAATACCAGAAAAAATTAAAAACGAAAATTTTTATCAAAATTTAATAAACAATAATTTTTATATTGAATCAACAAAATATATTATTAATAACATTCTTCCAGAAAACTTAAAAACAGAAAAATTTTTTTTAGATGTACTATTAAAACAAAATAGTCCTTCCTATATAAAATACATCTTTGAAATTATTCCCGATAATTTTAAAACTCAAGAATTTTGCGAAAATTTATTTTTAAAATTAGACAATTTTAACTTAGAATCTTTGTTTGTTTCAGCAAAGCTTTATCAAATGATTCCTAAAAATTTTGTAAATAAAAGTTTTTTTCAAAATATATTTAAAAAATTATATAATGAATTAAATAATGATGATAAAATTAATTCACAAAATATTGAAAAAATAATTGAAAAACTAGCTACTATTATTTTAGTTATACCTAGACGAATAAAAACTTCAGAATTTTTTATTGAATTTATAAAATCTTTACCACCCGAACTTATATATAATTTATCTGATTTTATACCTGAAAAAACAATAAAAAAAGAACTTTTTTTATTAATTTTAGAAAAATGTCCTAAAGCAATTGAAAAATACTTTCAAAATAACAATGGTAGATTTGCAAATATGGCAAAAGAATTATTTTTAGAAAATATATCAACATTTGATAAACTTCCACCATGTTTACAAGAAACTATTTCTACCGACTTGGAACAAAAAGAAATTAGTAAAATTTTGTCAAATCACAAAAATGAATTGTTAAATGAAAATGATGATATAGAGAATAATATATAATTATTTTAATAAATTTAAATCGCTTTTAATAACTCTAAATCTCTATTTTATTTATTTAATTATAATAAACAAAAAACCTAAGGAATTCCTTAGGTTTTTTATTAACACAATATTCGTTTTTATTTGATTTATTTAAGTTTAACTGTAGCGCCAGCTTCTTTGAGTTTAGCTTCGATTTCTTTAGCTTCTTCTGTAGGAACGTTTTCCTTAATAGCTTTTGGAGCAGATTCAACTAAAGCTTTAGCTTCTCCAAGACCAAGTCCAGTGATTTCTCTTACAACTTTGATAACTGCAATTTTGTTTGCACCAATTTCTGTAAGTTCAACTGTAAATTCGCTTTTTTCTTCAGCAGCTGGTTGAGCAGCACCAGCAACAGGAGCAGCAACTGCAACAGGAGCAGCAGCACTAACACCAAAAGTTTCTTCAAGTTCTTTAACAAGTTCAGAAACTTCAAGAACGCTCATAGATTTAATTTCTTCAACTAATTGTTTAATATCAGCCATTTTATTTTCCTCCTAAAATTTTTTAAAATGAATTTTTATTTAATATTTTTATTTTTCAGCTATAGCTTTAAGCGCAATAGCAAGCCCTTGCATAGGGGCTGAAAGAACTCTTGCAAGTGCAGAAATAGGTGCATTGAGAGTTCCAAGTAATTTGGCAACAAGAACTTCTTTGCTTGGAAGTTTTGCAAG
>CASEOW010000058.1 GCA_949289785.1 uncultured Bacillota bacterium
ATAAAATAAAATAAAATAAAATATTTAATGGAGATCGAGTATGAAAAAATTTTGTATTGCTTATGGACGTAATCTAGATTTAAAAAGGATGAAAGAAAAATGTCCACATTGTGTTTTAGTAGGTAAAACTTATTTAAAAAATTGGCAAATTGCTTTTAGAAAATATATAACATTAGAAAAATGTCATGGAAAAGAAGTTCCTGTTGGTATTTGGCAGTTCGATGATATAGGGGAAAAAGAATTAGATGTAATAGAAAATTTTCCTATTATGTATAGAAAAGAATATGTAGATATAGAGTATGATGGCAAAATACTAAATTGCCTAGTCTATTTAATTAACGATACTCACCCAAAGTTCCCAGATGAACCTTATTTACAAAGAGTCCTTATAGGATATAATGACTTTGGGTTTAATAAAAAATATATAAACGAAGCAATTTCTCGTATACCTCAAAAAAAAGTGTTTATTTTATCAGATGAAAAACCTACAAACTATATTGAAGGTTGCAAACAAGTTGATATTCAAGCTGATTATGGAACTGTATGCAAAAATGTAAATGATTATGATGGTCTTTTAATTCCGGGCGGAAATGATATAAATCCCAAATGGTATGGACAAGAAAATATTGCAAGCGAAAAAATAGACAACAACAAAGATGAAAGAGTTTTTAAAACTATTTCCGAATTTGTCCAAAACAATAAATCCATTTTAGGTATATGTGGTGGTAGTCAATATCTAAATATATTCTTTAAAGGAACTTTAAAACAAGATATTTCTAATCACAAAGACACTGAACATTTTATAATTTCTAAAAATTCTTTATTTACATATTATTTAGGTGAAAAATTTAAAGTTAATTCACTCCATCATCAATGTGTGGAAACATTAGGAGAAAATTTACAAATTTGCGGAATTAGTGAAGACGGAATAATTGAAGCATTTATGGATAAAAATAACAAAATTTTAGGTGTGCAGTGGCACCCAGAAATAATATTAGGCAGAAGTGGAAAAAATGTATTTGAAATATTTAAAACTATGTTATAAATTAAAAAAACTTTATAAACAATTATAGTTTGGAAAAATATAAAGATTAACTATTATTTTAAAAGATATCAAGGAAAAGAATAAAAATGACAAAAAAAGAACTCATTAACGAATTTGATAAACTTCAAGAAAAATATGGAAGCATAAATTGCAATTCGGTTTATGGTGGTGGTTTAGAAATCAATCCCCGTTTGTGTTTGGTTTTTATTAATCCTACAGCAAGAAATATAGCTACTAATAAAAATTGGAAAGGTATAAGATGTCAATGGCTTGGCACAAAACAAGTCTGGAAATTCTTGACTAATTGTGGTCTGTTTGATAAAGACTTAAACAACGAAATACAAATTAAAAAAGCTAAAGATTGGACACCTGAATTTTGCGAAAAAGTTTATAATGAAGTAAAAAATCAAGGAATTTATATTACAAACTTAGCAAAATGCACACAAGATGACGCTAGAACACTTCCCAACTATGTGCTTGAAGATTATAGAAAATTATTAATTGAAGAAATAGAATTAATTAATCCACAAAAAATAATTTTATTTGGTAATCAAGTTTCAAGCATAGTATTAAAAGAAAAAATAAGCGTAAGTAATTGCAGAAAACATCCATTTGAATTAAAAACAAATAAAAATAAATATAATTGTTTTTCTGTATACTATCCTGTTGGGAATGGTTTGTTTAATTCACCCAAAGCAATCGAAGATATGAAATTTGTTTTAAATATTTAATAGAAATAAATTTTGATTATAAATAAACTTAAATAATTAATCTAATTTTTAAAATAATATTAATAATTACAATACAAGAGGATGAAAATATATGAAAAAATCAGTAAATCTTTATCTTTATTTAAATAAAAATAATATTGATAGCAAAAAAAAATTAAATTCAATAAAAAAAATCGGATATGATGAATTTTTTACAGGAATTAATGATAAAAATGAAACTTTAAAATTAAAAGAGCAAATAGAATATGCCAAAAGTATAGGATTATCCTGCACTATGATTCATTGTAGTTATAAAGAAATGGAATTAAACAATTTCTGGCTCGATAATGAAGAAGGAGAAAAATTAGTTGAAAACTTTATTAATCAAATAGAATTATGTCATGATTATAGTAAAAATTTTGTA
>CASEOW010000059.1 GCA_949289785.1 uncultured Bacillota bacterium
AAGTATCGGCGATTATGCTTTCTCTTCTTGCAGTAAGTTGACAAGTATAACCTTACCATCAACATTAACAAGTATCGGCGATTATGCATTCAGATATTGCAGTAAGTTGACAAGTATAACCTTACCATCAACATTAACAAGTATTGGTTCTAATGCATTCCAGAATTGTAGTAGGTTGACAGAAGTTTTTATAGAAAATGAATATGTTTATAATAATGCTACATCAACAACTGATTGTGGAAGTTTGTTACAATATGCAACCACAGTAAAGGTATTAAAAACAATTGTTGATGACACTGATAATACAAATACTTATTTAAATGATTCAAGCAATTATACAAAAACAACGAGTAGTGATGGACAATATTATATTTATACTAAAGTTGCATAAATAAAAATGGACTTAACTTTAAGTCCATTTTTTATTTATTAACATTTATCCTATCAAATATATTTTTTACTTGTGGTTTATCTAATCTAATATTATCTTATATTATTTTATTTTTTATTCTTTATCATTTTTATCTTGTTCGTCAAAAGATACTACTTTAATTTCTTTTTGATTTTTTGCTTGTTTTTCTTTATTTTCTTTTGCGTGTTCTTTAAGTAATTCAGTTTTTAATGTTTGTAAAGCAGGGCTAAGGTTTAAAATAAATGTTTGTGGATTAATAAGTCTTTTATTTTCTTCCCACAATGTATTTAATTGAGTTTGAACATATCTTCTTTTTTCTTCTATTGTTCTTCTTTTGCAAATTATTTTTCCATTTTCCATCATCTTTTTACGAATTTTGTATGGTGTATAATTATTTACAATTTTATATTTCCAAACGGCATCTGGTGCTTGAAGTTTTATTGGTCCTTGTGGCATAGGTTCGTCAAATAGTCTTAATTGGTCGCTAATTATTTTTCCATTTTCATCATATAATCTTACAATATCTTTAAATCCGGGGTTTGTAACTTTTTCTACATTATCAGAAATTTTTATTTTAGGTTCAAGTACCCCATTTTTTTCTATTGCGCATAATTTATATACACCGCCAAAAACTGGATTAGATTTTGCAGTTATTAGATTTTCTCCAACACCGAAACTATCTATTGGCGCACCTTGATTTAACAAATCTGTTATTACTGTTTCATCAAGTGAGTTTGATACGCATATTTTAGCACTATTAAGTCCTGCTTCGTCTAACATTTTTCTTGCTTGTTTAGTTAAGTATGCTAAGTCTCCACTATCTATTCTTATTCCTGCTAATGTTTTTCCCATTGGCTCTAATACTTCTTTTGCAACCTTTATTGCGTTTGGTATACCACTATTCAATGTATCATAAGTGTCAACAAGTAAAGTTGCGTTATCTGGAAATGATTGTGCATAAGCTTTGAATGCTTCATATTCGTTGTCAAAGCTTTGAACAAAACTATGAGCCATAGTTCCTAAAACTTTAACTCCATAATCTTTGCCAGATTGTGTGCACGCTGTTCCGATAGCACCTGCGATATAAGCATCAACTGCACCATCAACTGCTGCTTCACTTCCTTGTGCCCTTCTTGTTCCGAACTCCATTACACCTCTGCCTTGTGCAGCTCTAACAATTCTTGAAGCTTTTGTTGTTATCAAAGATGAACGATTAAATAAAACTAAAAGAGCTGTTTCTACTAGTTGTGCTTGCAAAAGGGGAGCTTTCACTGTTATTACTGGTTCATTAGGGAATACTACTGTTCCGTCTGGCACTGCATATACATCACCTGTGAATTTTAAAGTGCTCAAATAGTCAAGATATTCTTTTGAAAATATATTTAGTGAAGACAAATAATCTATATCTTCTTTTGAAAAATGAAAATCTTTTAAAAAGTCTAAGCATTTATCTACACCATTAGCAATAACAAAGCTTGCTTTATCTGGACATTTTCTAAAAAATAAATCAAAGCAAGTAGTTTTTTCGTGAGTTTTATTATTGAAATAGCCTTGACCCATAGTTAATTCATAAAAATCAATTATCATATTATTCATATCTTTCTCCTTTTTCATTTTCAAAATATTCTTTTATTGCCTTTTGACCTGTTGGAACTACAAATTTAACATTACTAATATCATTTCTTATATCTGTGCCATGGATATTGATAACATCTCTATCAATCTCTACGAATTCACATTCAGGGAAATAAATTTCATTTAATGAGCGGTATGTTCCATCAGCATATTTAGCAGTTATTTTTTCATTAATTCTTTTTTTAAATTCTTTTGACCAAGTTCTATAATCTTTTGGATTTATACCTTTTTCGTCAAAGAAGTAAAATTTTAGATTAGGAAAATCTTTGTAATATTCTTTAAGCCATTTTAGTCTTTCTTCAGCTGGGAAGTATGGGAAGTTTACATTTTCACATTTTTTTCTAGATATTTCTTGATCTTCTGCTAAAACAACTATTGCTTTTTTACATTCCTTGAGCATTTTATTTATCACACTTAAATGTCCAACATGTGGTGGAAGAAATTTACCTACAAAGCAACCAAATTCTCTTTTTTTCATAATTCACCTCTCTCTAATTTTTCAATTTTTTCTTCAAGTTGTTTAATCTTTTGTTGAGATAGGAAATTTCTTAATTGAAGTTTGCCTTGAGCTCCAAACTTTTTGTTTAATAATAATTTTTCGAGTTCTTCCAAAGTAACTGGCACAACTTTTATATCTTCACTTTTATCTAATTTTGTGTTTTTATTTATTTTTACTTCTGCTTGATAGAAATCAATACTTTCATCACTCATTCCTGCAGAAGTGTAAGCTGGAGTTTCTACTCTAGTTATATTTACAACGCTTGCGCCAATTTCTTCTTCAAGTTCTCTTATTGCACTTGTTTTGCTATCTTCT
>CASEOW010000060.1 GCA_949289785.1 uncultured Bacillota bacterium
AGCATTTGGAGGGTGTGAATTAATAGACAACCTAATATTAGGAAGTGATGGCATATATAGTATAAAAGATAAAGCAATAAAAAGAGCGTTTTTTACAAATGAGCTAGATTATGAAAATATGTTAGTTAAAATTAATAAGAATAATAATATGTAATTTTTATTTCTAACTTAAACTTTATTAAATTGTATAAATTATAATTACTTACTTAAAATAAAAGTATGAAATTATTAAATTTAGGTTTAAGTATAATTAATTTTTTTATGAGTTTTAATACTGCATTTTTCCCCTATAATCATGGTTGTTTATTTGAAAGCAACCAAATTGCTTATGTGGAAATACAAAGCGAAGGAGATAATTATAAGGAAAATATAATTTTAGAAGTAAAAAATGGAGAAAAAATTATTGAAATAAAACCTATTGCTAATAGTGGATATAATCCTAATGTTTTTGTTGCCAATTTTTTAAATAATGGTTTGATGCAAATACTTTATAGTGTTGAAAGTGGTGGAAGTGGTGGATATAGTTTTTATGAAATATATAGTTTAGATAAAGGGTGTAATTTGATTTTTAATTTTCAAGAATTTAATTCTACTATGAGTGCAAAAATATTAGATGGAATAGCAGTTATAAATTATCAAGGCAATAATCTTTATATTGAAATAAGCCAAGAGCAAAACGTTAGTGACGAGATTTTCATCAGTCCCATAAACGCAATTTTACCTTATTACAATATAGCTTTAGACAGATTTTATCTTCAAATTTTGCAACCTATTTATGTTGGATATAGAGCAAATAATATAGGTTATATTCAAACCTTATTAGAAATAAATTATTTAAACAATAAAATAATAAATATTGGAATATTGTCAAATTTTGATTATGATAAATTTAATTAATGAATTTTTTAATTAAACTTTTCTTTTTTGTTATATTTAGAAATAATTTATTAAAATATTAGTAAATTTTTAGTTTTTTTGATATTATTTTAATAAAAGAGGTTGTTATGATTCAGGTAAAGAATAAAAAAGATAGTATTATAAAGATGAAAGAATTAAAACTTAATTATTTTCCTTTGAATTATTTTGAAACTAATGACTTAAAAGGTATTAAAAACTTTTTTGAAAAATATCCCGCACAAGAATATGTTCTTAGAACAATAACAAAAGCGAAAGGTCAATATTTTTATGTGTATAGTTATGAAGAAGCTTTAGAAAAATTATCTAATTTTGAAGGTGAGTTAACTATTAGTGTTTCTTATAATCCGTATAAAGAAAATATTGTATTAGTAGGTGATATAAAAGTTCATAAAGGTTATGATGGTGAAACAGTAGATTTAACAGCAAGAAGCGATAGTCAAGCAACGCATAGAAATATTTATGAAAATCCTCAATATAATTTACATTCAAGTTTAGATGATGACAATGTTTGGAAAATTCCCGGATTTTCTAAAATTATGCGATATATAAGCGATCACGAATTGTTTGATGTTATTGTTGAATTTGCAGTTTATGATTGCAAACTTGGAGTAAATAATGAAAACGTGGTTATTACAGAACTTAGAACAGGATATTAATTAAAAAGAATTTATTTATAATAAATTCTTTTTTTTTAAGTAATATACAATAACATGATTTTATTTGATTTTTGTTTTAAAATAAATATAATAATAATGTTGATTAAAAAATTAACAAAATTTTATATTTATTTTGTTATAAATTAAAAAATAAGGAGAAAATATGGAGTTTGATGTTGTTATTGTTGGAGCTGGTCCTGCCGGATTATTTGCAAGTTATGAACTTATTAGTAAAAATAAAAATTTGAAAGTGTGTTTAATTGACCAAGGTAGAAAAGCAGAAAATAGAGTTTGTCCAATGAAATTAACTGGCAAATGTGTTAATTGTCAGCCTTGTCAAATTCTTTCTGGATTTGGCGGAGCAGGTACATTCAGTGATGGTAAATTAAATTTTATTCCTAAACTTGGGAAAAGTGACCTTTTTAAATATATGTCGCAAAGTGAAGCTTATAAAATAATTGATGATACAGAAGAAATATTTAATAAGTTTGGCATGGATGCAGAGGTGTATCCTAAAAGTAATGAGAAAAGTGAAAAAATAAAACAAGATGTAACTATAAAAGGTGCAAGACTTTTATTAATTAAACAAAAGCATCTTGGTTCAGATATGTTGCCAAAATATATTGAAGATTTTACAAATTATCTTGAAAACAATGGTGTTAATATAATTGAAAGCGGAATGGTTTTAGATATTTGGCAAGATGATAATAATTTAAATTTCGTATCTTACATAAAAAATGGAAAAGAAGATATATTAAAAGCAAAATATGTTATCGTAGCTCCGGGTAGAACAGGTGCAGGTTGGCTTCAAGAACTTTTAGATAAACATAAAATTCCTTATGTTTCTCAAAGCATTGAAATAGGCGTTCGAGTTGAAGTAAGAAAAGATGTTTTAAAACCTATTACTGATGTTATTTATGACCCTACAATTTTTATTAAGACAGATACTTATGGTGATGAAATAAGAACTTTCTGCACAAATCCTGGTGGTTTTGTTGCTAAAGAAAATTATTATGGTTTCATTTGTGTAAATGGACACGCTTTAAAAAATATTAAGTCAGAAAATTCTAATTTTGCTTTTATAACTAAAGTAAATTTAACTCAACCTGTAACAAATACAAGATTATATGGAGAATCTATTGCAAGAATAGCTAATGTTTTAGGTGATAATAAGCCAATTATACAAACATTAAAAGATTTAAGAAATGGAAGAAGAAGTGAATGGCACAGAATTAACAAAGGTTTTATTGAACCAACCTTAAAAGATTGTGTAGCTGGTGATCTTGCTTTAGTAATGCCTTATAGAATTATAACTAACATTTTAGAAGGGCTTGAAAAATTAGATAAAATTATTCCTGGTGTAAATAACGATGAAACGCTTTTGTATGGTCCAGAAATAAAATTTTTCTCTAATGAAATTGAAACAGATAATAAATTTAAAGTTGATGGAAAAAATGTTTATTTTGTTGGAGATGGTGCAGGTAAAGCTGGAAATATTGTAGTTGCAGCTGCAACAGGATTGATAAGTGCAAGAGATATTCTTGATAAATATAAAGATTAAAAAGATAAATTAAAATGTGTAATTTAATTACATATTTTTTTATAAAATTAAATAATATATTTATACTTATATAAATTTGATTTATCAGATTTTATCATAAAAATTATTGCTAAAAGCTTAGTAGTCATAAATAAGAAAATAATAATAGATATTGCAATTTCAAGTGGTAATAATAAACATAACACCACACCTACTAAATAGGATAAAATTTCTGCTATTAATCCTATAACACTATATGTAAAAACATGTTCAGATACAAAATTTTTAAAGTCTAAGTTTTGAACTGAAGAAAATAGAGAAGAAATTTCACTATTACTGAAGAAAGAATTTACTATAGTGTTTATAAAGTAAAAAATAATATAAATGTAAGGTTTTGTGTAAAATATAAATATTATTGAAAATATTAGAAGGATTATATCAGAAACAAGTAATGTAACATGCTTTTTATTTTTTAGTTTAACAAATAATGCTAGCAAAATTGCTGAAAGTATAGATGCTATTGAAGCATATATTCCTATTGAAAAATTATTATCTAATTTCATATAGAGAATAATAGGGATTAAAGTTAAAACAACTCCAGCTTCAGACATTCTTTTAAAAAAGTGAGATATATATATATTAATTTTATTTTAGGTTCTAATTTAATTCTTTTGTAAAAAATTTTAGGTTGAAAACTTTTTGTAATTTCAATATTTTTTATGCCAAAACTTAACACAAACATTATTACAACATTTATTAACAAAATAAGCATAAGCCAAATTATATTTATATTATCACATAGATAAGATACAAAAAGATTAGACGCAACTGTAAATATTATATTTAAAATTGACTGTAATGCAAGGAAAGATGTTACATCTTTTTTATTTGTTTTATAAATGATGCATATTTCATGCGGAGTATAAAAAAAATATTGCAAATATATCTCAAGGCATTTATAATTATCAAAGAAAAAACAAATTGAAAATTAATAAAAGTTGAAAGAATTATTATTAAAAAATAGAATATAAAACTACTTCTATAAATCCAAACAACTGTTGAAGGTTTTAATATTTAAAAAAAAAGGATAGAATAACAATAAAGCTATTAAAACTCCTACGTTATAATATAAAAAAATTATTATTAAATTAGAAGTTACTTTTTCAATTATATATATTAAAAAATAAATTATAAAAAACATCTAAAATACATAACAAGCTAGAAATTGATATAAGACACTTTTTTTCCATTTTCATAAGAATATTATAATTTATTGTAATAAAAAGTCAATTATAATAATAATTTTAATTTTTTTAATAAAAATCTTATTATTTATGATATAATATAAAAATGGATAGATATAATAAATTAAATAATTGGCTCAAAACTAAATTTAGTGAAAAAGTTCTTAAAATATGTGTAGATGGTGGATTTACTTGTCCAAATAGAGATGGTAAGTGTGGTTACGGCGGTTGTATATTTTGTGGCGCAAAAGGTAGTGGAGAAAATATAAAATACAAAGATATAAGAAAACAAGTTGAATCTTTTTTGTCTAGTTATAGAGGTGAAAGAGCTAACAAATTTATAGTATATTTTCAAAATTTTACAAATACTTATGATAAAGTAGAAAATTTAAAAAAAGTTTATGATTCTGCACTTATTAGTGATAAAATAATTGGTCTATCTATTGCAACTCGTCCTGATTGTATAGATGAAGAAATTGCTAAATTAATAAATTCATATCAAAACAAATATTATGTTTCAGTAGAATTAGGCTTGCAAAGTTCAAGTAACAAAACTGCAAAAATTATAAATCGAGGTTACAAAACAAAAATATTTGTTCAGGCTGTTAAAATTTTAAAAAAATATAACATTCCAATTGTAACTCATATTATGATAGGGTTACCTTTTGAAAATAATAAAAATGTTATTAAAACTATAAAATTTTTAAACAAAAATAAAATTGATGGTATAAAGATACATTCAACATATGTTTTAAAAAACACAAAATTGCAAGATTTATATATAAAAGGTTTATATAATTCAATTTCTTTAGAAGAATACATTAACACCACTTGCATAGCTTTATCATATTTAAATCCTAATATTGTTATACATAGGTTAAGTGGTGATGCTCCAAAAGAATATTTAATAGCACCTGAATGGAATTTACATAAGAAATGGGTTCTTAATGGAATAGAAAAATATTTAAATAATAATAATCTTTATCAAGGTAAATATTTTAAAGTTCGATAATTTATAATAATTTTTAACACTATTGACAACTTTAGTAAATTTATTATAATATTATCATAATAAAATAATTGAATTAAATATGTTTAACTAGCAGTTTTGTTTTTATATTTTGTTTTTATAAAAAAGGAGAGATTATGAAAAATTATTTTATAATACATGGGACATTTGGACACAATAAAGAAAATTGGTTTCCATGGCTTGAAAATCAATTAAAAAGTAAAGGATTTGAAGTTTATAATTTAAATTATCCTACACCTGAAAATCAAAATTTTGAAAATTGGGCTAATGTTTTGAATCAATATAAAGATAAAATTAATAATGAGACAATTTTTATTTGTCATTCAATTGGTTGTGTATTTTTAGCAAAATATTGTATTAATTATAAATGCAAAATAGGGAAAGCAATTTTTGTGAGTGGTTGCAATAATCATTTTTTTATTCCTGAATTTGATAAAATAAACAAGTATATGTATACAGATAATTTAGTTGAATTTAAAAAATATTGTAAAGATGTTGTTTGTTTTTATTCTAAAAACGACCCATATATTCCTTTAAATAAATTAATTGAATTTGCAGATTTGGTTAACTCTGAACATGTTGTTTACGAAAATGCAGGACATTTTAATGAAAAAGCTGGTTTCATAACTTTTGAGGATATTTTAAAATATTTATAGTAACTATTTTTAATGATTAAAACAAGGAGAATAATTTTGATAGATTTAAGCAAGGAACATTTTTGTGAACATTTAAAAACTATATGCAAAGATAAAAATCTTTATCAATATTGTATTGATTATTATAATGATTTAGGCAAAAAGTTTAAACACAAAATTTTCACAAAAGATGATTTTCAAGAATTAAATATAAAGAAGAAAGATTTTATTTCTTTAAATGTCAAAACAGAAACTTTTCAGTCTGATATATTAGCAGATGTTTTTCAAGACAGGGATACCATTACTATCCAAGAATATTTTGTTTATTTGTTTACTAAATTTGTTAAAAGCATAAAATTTAAAAAAGGATTAAAAGACGAATATTCTGGCATGGTTTATTTTGGTAAAAAGAGCATTGTAATACGCCAACAATCAGACAAAGATATTAGATTGTTGGCTGAACTTGATGTTAATAAGAAAATAAGGTATTCAAATAATCTTAATAAAGGACAGTATACAAAACTAGATTATGATAACAAACAATACGAAGAAGAAGTTAAAAAACAGTCTGAAAAGATAAAAAGAGATTTAGATTGTGATTATAAACAAACTATTTATCATGAATTATCGCATATTTTGTTAATAAAAAGTTATGATAACGAAAATTATTTAAAGTATTCTATTGGAAATTCTGTTTTTAAAAAAAATATTTTTAATAATTACAATATTTTAGGTTTTGATTTAGATAATTGTATGGATATTACTTTTAGCAATGAAAATCAAAATTTATTACAAGAAAAAGGCAATGATGCTTTAAATGAAATTGAAAATGAAACTTTTGCATCTTATTTGTATGGTAATAAAATGATAGAATTTAAAGACAGTTTTGTTGGTGATTATTCTACTAAGTATGATATTGTGAATGATTGTAATTATGTAAAAGATTTTGATATTTTAATGTTATTTGGTTTTATTAATCCATTTATTAATTTTAGCGACTTAAGATTTAATTCTAAAGAAATTATAAAAAATTTTAATTCAATTAAATTTGAACCTGAGTTTTTGGAAAGCATAATAAGTGGATTTGTAAAAGAAATTGATAATATAAAATTTAAAAATAAAAAAAATTGCAATTTTATTAAAGAAAATTTGAAAAATTTAATTAATAAAACTCCTTATGAAATATTTAATTTACTATTGGCTGTTAATGATTTATTTGATGATGGTAGTTTAGGAAGTGTTAATAATGTTAATTTTAGAAAATATTTAGATAAATTTTTATTGTGTGCAATTGAAAAAAATATTGTAAATCTTATTAATAATCAAGAAGTAATCAAAGATGAATATTTTTTTGATAAGATAAATAATGTTTTAAATGTAATATCAGATTTTATCTATTATCCTAATTTGATAATAATTAATGAAAGTGATAATAATTCTCATGAGGAATGCTATGCTATAAATAAATGTCCAATTTCATGGTTTGTTAAGAATTCTACAGATGAAAATATTTTGATTTTTAATAGAATAATAAATTTAATAAAAAATTTGAAAAATTTTAATTTTGATATTGACAGCTTATCCTTTTTTAAAGAGCAAAAAGAAAAAGAAGATTTTGTTACTAATTTTGAGAATAACGCTAATTACACAGTATGGCATTATAAAGATAAAATTAAGAATTATAATAAAAATAGACAATGTTATAATATTAATAACAATAGAAAGAATGAATCAAGTTCTGAACAGAATGAAGATTTTTCAAAGGAGAGAGAATGAAAAAAGATATTAAAGAATATTTGTTTTGGTATAGAAAAAAGTTTAAAAGAGTAGATGAAATACTTTTAAATGAATTTGGTTCTAAAATACTAGGAAGAGGTTATTGTCAGATTTATTGGAATAGAAAAAAAGAATTATTAAAAGAGTTGTATGGAATTAATTGGAAAACACCTAGTGAATTAAATCCTAATATAAAATTTGATTAAATTATAAATATCAATTTATATTATATAAAAATTCAATGTTGTATTTATTTTATTAAACAAAAAATTTATAAGAAATTTACGATTATCATAGAAGATAAAAATTTTAATAAAGTTTTTTCTTTTGATTTATTTTCCAATATAGGTTTTAAAATGATTG
>CASEOW010000061.1 GCA_949289785.1 uncultured Bacillota bacterium
AGGTGTTGAAATGGTTATGCCTGGCGACCATGTTAATATGACTATTACTCTTATTAACCCAATCGCTGTTGAACAAGGACTTCGTTTCGCTATCCGTGAAGGTGGAAGAACTGTTGGTTCTGGTGTTGTTTCAACAATCATTGAATAATTTTAGTTAATTTAAATTTTAATAAAATTATTAAATAATAAAAAAAGACTGATATTTGTCAGTCTTTTTTTATGTTGTTTTAATTATTTTAACTTTTTATAATTCAAAATTTTTAAGTTATTTTAAATATCAAAATTATAATTTTTTAAAGATATTATTAAAATTATATGACAATAATTAAAATTAATATTAAATTCAAAACATATTTTTTGTTTTTATTTTAAAATAATTTTATTTTAAATTTAATATTGAAGGTTAAATTTTTTAAAATATAATTTTTATTATCAATTAATATATTAATTATTAACCTTATGCAAACTGTTAATGTAGTTTTGAAAATAATTAGGTAAAGGAATTTCAAATTGCATTTTTTTATTAGTTCGAGGGTGTATAAAAGAAATATAATAAGAGTGTAATAATTGTCCATTTAGTCCTTTTTCTGCTTTACCATACACATCATCTCCAATTATTGAATGGCCAAGCATTTTACAATGTACTCTTATTTGATGTGTTCTTCCTGTTAATAATGAAAATTCGACTAAAGTAGCATTAGTAAATCTTTGTAAAACTTTGTAATCTGTTATTGCAAGTTTTCCTTTTGTTGATACGGTCATTTTTTTTCTGTCATTTTTACTTCTCTCTATATAAGTGGTAATTCTATCAAAATCTTTTTGAAAAATGCATTGACAGAGCGCCTGATATTTACGAGTACATATTTTATCTTTAATTTGTTTTGCAAGTTCCACATGAGAAAAATCATTTTTAGCTACAATCATTAATCCCGAAGTATTTTTGTCTAACCTATGAACAATTCCAGGACGAAGTTCACCATTAATTCCACTTAAATCTTTTATTTTATATAATAATGCATTTACAAGTGTTCCATCTTTTGTAGATGAACATGGATGAACAACTAATCCTTGTGGTTTATTTATTACTATTAAGTCATTATCTTCATAAATTATTTCAAAGTCAATGTTTTCTGCTTTAATCGATATTGGTTTTGGTTTTTCAATATTATATGAAATTATTTGTCCTGTTTTAACTTTAGTGCCTGCTTTTACTTTTTTTCCATTTAGTAATATATTACCTTCATCTATAAGTTTTTTTATATGAGAACGAGTTAAATCTTGTAAAAAATTAGCCACAATAGTGTCTAGTCTTTCTTCAGTTTTTTCAGTTATTTCAATTTGTCCTTCCATTTTAATCCTTTTTATAGTAAAGATTATCTTTAAAAAATTTTATATTAAAATTTTTTAAAATTAATTATTATCTTTTTCATCTTCGTTTAATATATCTTTCGTATTTATATTTGTTTCTATATTATTATTTTTGTTGTCGTATTTTTGATTTTCTGAATTATTATCTTTAATATCATTATTATTGTTATTCTCAATTTCAGTTGTTAATAAATCATTTTTTGTTTTATTATTATCTTCTTTATTATAAAAAAATATAAAGTAAATTAATAGTAAGATAATACCAATAGTTAAACAAATATCAGCTACATTAAAAACAGGAAAGTTTATAAAATCAAAATTAATAAAATCTCTTACATATCCTAATGCAATTCTATCAATTAGATTACCAAAACATCCTCCTGTTATAAATCCTACACTTATTATAAGCCAAAACGAAATATTACCTTTTAAATTTTTTACTCTTAAAACATAAAAAAATATAAAAAGAGATATAACAATTATTGAAACTACAATTAAAAATATAGGTCTACCGGATAGCACACCCCATGCAGCTCCGGTATTTTTTACATAAATAAAACTTATAAATCCTTTTATTACGACTATACTTGTTCCAACTGTTCCTAACTTTTCTACAATTAAATATTTTGAAACTAAATCAAAAGTAAGTAGGGTGGCAAAAAGTATAATAGGTAGTATTATAGCAATTAATAATTTTTTATTCTTCAATTTCCATACCCTCCGGAAGAATTAAGTAAAGTTTATCTTCATTTAAAGCAATGAATTTCAATTCTAAAGCAAATGAAACTCCTTGCATAAAATTAATTAAACTTTCATTTAAGTTTTTATCACAACTTTCTAATGATATTATTATAGCTTTTTTTTGTTTTACAAAATCTAAAAATTGTTTTAATTGTTCTAAATTTTCAGGATAATAAACAGGTACACCATCTATTTGTTCCGTTCTTTTAGATTTTTTATTTTTTAAAATATAAGACGCCTTAGTCTTATGTTTATTATTCTTAACTTTTTTATCACTTTCAAAACCTAAAGCTTTAAAAATTCCACCAATTAATCCCATAATAAAATCCTTTTATTTAGTTTAGTATAACATAATTTTGATAATAATAAAAATAAATTTTCTTTAATATAAAAAGGGATAACTATATATCCCTTTTTTAATGTATTTATATTTTTATTAAGCATCAGGTAACTGGAACTCTGTAATACCGATTCTCTTTTTCTTCCTTTCAATTTCAATTAGTGAAGAAATAAGATCTCGAACTTTATATGGATTTTTAATATGTCTTAAATGAAAGTGAGGAACATGAGCATCGTTGCTTGCTATTTCAATAGTTCCTGTTTTAAAAATTTTATCTGCTAAACTTACCATTAATGTAACATCAAAACAACGATAAACATTTATATCGTCAATTATTGCACTTAAAAAGCCTTTATGTCTAAAAAACTTAACCCATTCGCCTTCTTTTTTAACAATATAGTATCTATAAAAAGAAATAGGAAGTCCAAAATGTCTTTTTCTATCTTGCCAAATTATCTCACAATCTTTATCAAATTTCATATTTTATAACCTCAACACTATTTTACTATAAATTAAGTAAAAAGTAAAGAGTTAAAATAAAAAAAGTATGATTTTTTTTCATACTTTAGTTTAAATTTTTACATATCAGTCATTTGAAATTCTGTAATACCTATATGTTTTTTCTTTCTTTCTATTTCAATTAAAGATGAAATCAAATCTCTAACTTTATATGGGTTTGCTATATGTGAAAGCCAAAAGTTAGGTGTGCTTTCATCATTAGTTGTTACATCTAAACTCCCTGTTTTAAAAATTTTATCAGCTAAAGACATAATTAGAGTTATATCAAAACATCTATAAAGATTTACTTCATCTATAATTGAGCTAAAAAAACCTTTATGTCTAAATAACTTAACCCATTCGCCTTCTTTTTTTACTAAGTAATATCTAGTAAATGACAATGGAAGTCCGAGATGTCTTTTTCTATCGTGCCAAATTATTTCGCAACTTTTATCAAATTTCATTTTTCCTCCAAAATATAAATATTTTATTAACCTTTAAATTTGATTATACATATTTAAACAAAAAAGTAAAGTATTTTATAAATTTTAAAAAAAGGATTGAAACCAATCCTTCTTTTGATTTTATTTTTTACTATTATTTGCATGAGTTGTTGCAACCACAGCATCCACAAAGAAGAAGTAAAATTATAAGTGTGCAACAATCCATACCGCAACCATTGCCATTACCGCAAAGGCATTGTAAAATTAAAATCCATAATATTAGTGAACAGCAGTCACAGCCACCACCACAATTGCAGCCGCCGAAACCGCCTCCACAAGAGCCGTTAAAAAAGTTCATTAGTTCCTCCTAAATTTCTTATGTATTTGAAAGCATTGCTTTCACATTAACATACTACTAAAGTTTTGCACAAAATGTGCATAAATTTTTATTTTATTTTTATTTTTATTTTTTAATTAAACAGTTTGTTTTTAATTTTAAAATGATTAAATAACATTTTTTAAAAAACTTCTTTTAATTTTCGACAAAAGAAGTCTTTTTTTGACAGCATAATATATTAAGCATTTCACAAAATAATTTTGATTTATGACGCTTATTTTGTTGACTTGATTTGTTAAAATGTTTTATAATAAGTTGTTATAAAATTTATTTAGTAATAGAGAGGTTTTTATATGACTAAGTCAAAAAGAAAATGCAAAGGATTTTTGAAGGGGATAGCTTTGGGCTTTGCCCTTGTTTTGTGTGGAGCATTTTTTCCTACAAATGCTGTAGCTCTTGCAGTCGATTATATTAAGCAAGATAATGTTAACAAAAATAATATTTATATTTCAATAGATGGTAGTGTAGAAGCTAACGCTAATTCATCTACTGTTGTAAAAGGGGATAATTTTGTTGTTCCAGAAGGAGTTTTCTCTTATGGTGATGGTTCAACAGCAAAAACTCATACAATAGGTAGTACAATTTCTGACGAAAAAATTACATTATCTAAAGTAGAGGTTAGTTATCTTGGAGAAATTATTAAAACTATTCAAGGTTCAGAAAGTGTTAATAATATTTCTTTCAATGCAGACAAAATTGGAACTTATAAAATCACTTATACTGTAGAATACAATAATACTATTTATAGTTATGACTACACTGTAGAATGTGAAGCTGGTGAAGCTAATTTTGAATTTAAATCAAACGATAAAAATATTGTTCCTAGTGTTTATGATACTAAACTTGCATCTAAATTTGCTAATAAAGATATAATTCTTCCATTACCTACTGTTAAAGATGAAGATGATGAAGTTATTTTAGATAGTGATAGTAAGGAATATTATACACTTGACAAAAACGGAGCTGATATTGTTGATAACCAAAAAGGTTGTTATGTTTATATCAATTTATCTAACGGTGATGAAAGCATAAAAATAGAAAAAAGTGAAGATGGTAATTTCTTTATAGATGGTGATTCACTTGTAAACAATGTTGACAATCTTAAAACAAAAGATTTTAAAATCACTTATACTTTCTATCAAGTAAGAGATAATGGTAAGACATTTATTGTTTCTACCGAAAAATCTTTTAAAGTAGAAAATGGTTACTACTATACTGATAGCAAAGAAGAAACAAGTGGATATGATATGCAAGTTTCATGGTCTACTAGCAATAAAGAAACAGGTGCTACTGTAGGTGTTGAAGTTTCTCTTCCAACTGTTAGTGCTACTACTAAATCTACTAATACTCCTGCAAATGAAGCTATTGATGTTTATTATGATGTAACTGTTAAGAAAATGGAAAATGGTTCTTATAGTAAAGATGTAACAAGTCAGGTAATAACTAAAAATGGAAAATTTAAAGCAAATTCAGAAGGTTCTTTCCAAGTAATTTATGCTGTTTATGATTTTTATGGAAATCAAGCTAAGTTGACTGAAACAAACTATATAATAAATGCTACTGATAAACAACAAGCAAATGTTTATATGTATGATGCAAAAACCAATCAAATTAGTGAAGAACTTACAGAAGATGATTATAAAGAGTTTAAATCAGATACAGAGTATAAATTAAAGAGCAAAACTGTTTCTAGAAATATTGTGATGTATGCTATTGCTGGCGTTGACAATATGGTATTTCAAGATAAACTCACTCTTAAAAGAGAAATAAGAGATGCTTCTAATACTACAAGATTTTCTGTTACTCAATCTCAATATCATAAATATAATTTAATTTTTGCTCCTTCTGCTAATGGCGCTACTGGAGAAACAGCAGTTTACAAAACAATTGCAGATGATAATTACGAAATTAGAAAACAAATGATTTTAGCCGGTCTTGATCCAACTGATGGAGAAGCTGTAAAAAAATATATAGCAGGTAGTTATCTTTTAGTTACAACTGATGGAAAAGATATCAATGGTAATGATATTATTCCAGGAGAAACAGCAACTAGTCTAAAATCAAAAGTTAATGACGAAAATGTAATTAATGCTATGATTGAAGCAGGTTATGCTTATGTTCCATCTTCTTCTAGCGATGGTAGTTACAAATTCCGTGATGGCACAACTTATGAATTTAGATATATTGTTGATGATAATCACAGTGAAAAAACTGAAAAATCTCAAGTTTATTCTGTTTCAGTTACAGCTGACACTGATGAGTCTGTTCCAAGTATAACATTCTCAACTGATTTAAAAACAACATACCAAAAAAGTGATACTATTGAATTTGATGTAGCTACTGCTACTGATACTATTGATACAAGACTTGAAGTTGTTACTGCATACAGATATTTAAATGGAAATAAAAATCCTATTGCAAGTGAAGAAACTACTCAAACTCTTAAGTATGTACTTTCAGGTAAGTATAGTTCTAAAGATGCAGGTAAATGGTATGTTAAAGATGTAGATGGAAAAGGTTTAATGGAAAGTGAAGGTTGGTATTTCGATAAAAACGAAACTTCTTACAAAATTGATTTGAAAAATAAACCTTCTAATTCTTCTCCAGAATTAAATGCTGAATATGTTGAAATCTTATGTTACGCTGTTGATGATAGTGGAAATATCGGTTTTTTTAATAAAATTATTAAAATAGCTGATGCTAGTGATTCAGATATTCCAGAAATAATTAAAATTACAAATGCTCCTGATGGAACTGAATATGATGCTTCAAAAACGATCGCACTTCCAATAATTACTTATAAAGATGAAAGAGTTGATTATATGAGTGCTGATGTTAAGGTTTACAAAATAATAAGAGGTGAAGACGGAAAAGTAACTTCTAAAGAAATTAAACAAAGCCTTAATATGTCTACTAAAGCAAACACACAATCTAAAACTTATACAGTCGATGCTGGTATTTTAAATGCTTCTACTGACGGCGAATATCAAGTTATTATTACTGTTTCTGATGCTGCTAACCATACAGTTTCAACTTATTTCACTTATAATGTAATAGGTGGAACAGTTGTTGAAGAACCAGCAATAGATAATATTACTTCTGAAACATTAGAAGTTGAAGTTGATAAACCTATTGAACTTACTCCACCAACACTATCTGTTTCAGAGTCAAGTAGTTATGGTTATATTGGACTTGGTGATGATGACGATGCTAATACTTCTACTTGGTATACAACAACTATTACTTCTGAATATGGAAATAATAATGGAAACTATGATTTAAATAATAATTTCTTTACTGGCAAAGCTAAAGGAACTTATAAATTACAATATGAAGTTTATCTTATTAGATATTCAACTTCTAATATGACAACAAGCACAGATAAAACTACTAACCAACTTTATCTTGAAAATGGTCTACTCAAAGTTTATGACGGTTCAGAAGATTATTATGTAGTTATGGTTGAAAACGATGCAGAAGATGCAGAAATACCTTATAAACTTCAATTGAATACTGAGTCAGATGGTATTACCGGAGACACTAAAGAAATTTCTGAGATTGAAGGCCTTTCTGATAAACTTAAACTTTATGTTTTAACTAGCAAAGTTCAAACTATTTCTGTTAAAGATGCAATTTTGACAATTTCTGTTGATGGTGATGCATATAGTCAAACACAATATCCAACTATTGATGAAAAAAATGAAGTTGAAATTGTAAAACCTCAAGTAAAAGTTACAGGAGCTGACAAAGGAAATCGTATAGATTATGAAACTTCTACAGTTCAAATTACTAGAACTAGTGGCAGTTCAACTCAAACTCTTGCTACTATAACTTTAGCAGAATGGGAAAATCACTTTATAGATGATCAAAATAATAGAAACTTTAGATTAGAAATGGGTAGTGAAAGTGCTAGAGATGGATCTATTTGGTTAAAACTTCTTGATAATGGAAATTATACTATTAAATATACAGTTCAAGCAGTAAACTATCTTGGAGAAAAAGTTGGAGATACAGAAACATTAGAATTTTCAATTTCAAATGGTGATGTTATTTCTCCTGAAATTGATCTTGATGATGATTTTATTAAATCAACTTATAAATTAGGTGAAACTTTAAAAATCAATATGGCAGGACTAACAGTTACTGACGAAACAACAACAAGTCGTGAAGATTTGCTTAAAAACATGATAGTTGAAATTAAAAATGCTGACCTTGATGAAAGTGAAGAACTTGAAAATGAAGGAGATGCAACAAAGGGTGAATATATTTACTCTTACGAATTAGAAAAAGCAGGAGATTATACTTTAACTATAACAATAAGTGATGAAGCTGGAAATAAAACAACAAAAAGTGTTTCATTCACAGTTTCTACAGAAACATCAAATCCTGTAGATGTCAAAGAAGTTCTAGGAGGAGTTTTAATTGCAGTTTCAGTCGCAGCTTTAGCTGGTGTTGTAATATATTTTGTTGTATCTAAGGTAAAACTTGACAAAAAAGAAAAGAAATATCGTCAAGATAGTGATGAAAAATAATTTAAATAAATTTAACAAAAAAAGTTCAATGAAAATTGAACTTTTTTATTATATTTTCTTTTTATATTATTTAGTTATGAAATTTTAAATAATTTAACTGTAATTAAAATATTTAATTGACTTTTTTTATTATTTATGATATATTAATATGCGTATCCGTATGCATAAGGTTTTTAAGACTTATTTATAGCACCTGAGGCAACGAGTTTGGTTAGAGGAGGTAAAATATGTTTGCAATAGTTCAAAGTGGTGGAAAGCAATATAAGGTTTCTGAAAATGACGTTATCAGCGTTGAAAAACTTACTAATGCTGTTGGCGATAAAGTTAAACTTGATGTGTTGCTCGTAAGCGATAATGGTAATGTTGTTGCTGGCAATCCTTTTGTTGAAGGTTATGTTTGTGAAGCTGAAGTTGTTGCACATGGTAAAGGTGACAAAATTGTTGTTTTCAAATATAAACCTAAGAAAAACGAAAGAAAAAAACAAGGTCATAGACAACCATTCACTCAATTAAAAATATTATCAATAAAAAAGTAAGGTTAAGATGACTAAGATTACTTTTTATAAAAAAAATGATTTTATTATTGGTTATGAGGTGCAAGGGCATACAGGCAAAGATGAATATGGCAAAGATTTGCTTTGTTGTGAGATATCTACTGTGGCTCAATTAGGTATAGTTGGAATTTGTGAAGTTGCAAAACTTAGAGCTTTTAAATTGATTAAAGATGGTTATTTGAAACTTACTTTATCTGAAAAGGAAGCAGAAAGTCCTAAAGTTCAGTTTCTGTTTAATACTATTTTAGAATCTTTCAAATCAATAATTTCAGATGAAAAAAAATATACAAAATTGGAGGTAAAAAATGTTTAAGTTTAATTCTCAACTTTTTGCTCACAAGAAGGGTGGTGGAAGTACTAAAAATGGTCGTGAATCACAAAGTAAACGCTTAGGTGTAAAAGCTTATGGTGGTCAAAATATTTCTGCAGGCTCTATTATTGTTAGACAAAGAGGAACTAAAGTATATCCTGGACAAAATGTTGGTATGGGTAAAGATTATACTCTTTTTGCCCTTAAAGATGGCGTAGTTAAATTTGAAGAAAAAAACGCTAAAAAACTTGTTTCAGTTTTATAAAAAGATATTTTTACAAAAAAATATCTTTTTTTTTATTTATATTGACAATTAAAATATATTCTATTAATATATTAGTATGAAAATATTAAACGAGGTTTGGTTTATTTATCAATCAAAATTTCAAAACAATGTTCTTAGTTTTGTTTCTGAAAATGCAAATAGTATTTCTTTGAAACATAAAGCATTTTTATATGAAAATTTTTCTTTTAAAGATAATAAATTGTTTTACAATGATAAAGAGTTGGACTCTTTGCCTCAAATTGCATTTGTAAGATATTATGATTTCAAGTTAAACAAATTTTTGGAGGAACAAGGTGTAGAAGTTATTAACAATCCTGAGTCCATGCGTCTTTGTAGAGATAAATATCTTACCCATAAAAAACTAGAAGAATTTGGCGTTATTCAACCAAAGTTTTTATTGTATAAAAATCAATCTTTTGAAGAATTGACCAAATTATTAGGCTTGCCTTTTGTGATAAAAGATAATTTAGGGCAAAAAGGTTCTAATGTATTTTTAGTTTCTAATGAAAACGAATTTAAAGCTTATTCAGAAAAAATAACCAATTCTATATTATGTCAAGAATTTATTAAACTTTCTACTGGTAAGGATGTAAGATTTTATGTAGTTGGGAATAATGCTTGGTCTGTTGTGAGAGAAAATGATAATGATTTTCGTTCAAATATGGCAAAAGGGGCTAATTCAAAGCCATTTAATTCTACAAAGCAACAAAAAGCTCAAGCAATTAAAATTGCAAAAATATTGGGATTAGATGTTTGTAGTGTAGATTTTTTAATAGAAAACAATAATCTAATCTTTTGTGAATCCAATGCTGTTGCTGGATATTTAGGATTTTTAGAACAAAATATTCCAATACATCAATTTATAAATGAATATTTTAAAGAAAAATTAGAAAAAGAAAATTTATTATCTTAAAATATTTAAACTTTATTTTTTCATTAAATATTTGTTATTTTTTTTAAAATATGTTAGAATATAAATAATATTATGTGAGGTAAATATGAATAATACAACAAATGCAACCCCACCAGTAAAAGTATCAGCTAAAATGTTCAGTATAAGGATTGGAAAAACTTTTTCGAATATATCAATATTTTTTTTAATATTATCATTGTGTGCAGTATTATCATTTGTATCAACAGCATTTGTTTTTATTATTGGTTTTTGTATGATAATTCTTTCGATAGGAACAGTATTTGTTCTTATTCCTAATTTTGGACAAAAATTTCTTTCAATTATAGACATTTCTACTAAAGTTTCAAGTTTCTTTTTACAATATTGGTATATTTTTATAATACTTACTTTATTATTTGCTATATTATCACTTGTTTTGTTAGCATTAGATAAATCTAATAAACATGTTGCTCGTATAACTATTTCTTCTATTGTTATTGGTATTGCTATAATAACTATGCTAACATTGATTATTGGAGTGTGAAATTATGAAGAATATTAATATAAAGATTACAGGTGTTAGTTCAAAATTTAATCCTTATGTAACAATAGACGGAAATAAAGTTAAATATAAAAAAAATTCTTTTGGTTCCTATGAAATTAATTATCAAACAGAAAATGAAACCGTTGAACTTGCAATTTTTAAATTTTTAGAATTGCAAGGAAAATTTTGGTTTTTATTTGCTTTAATTTCTTTTATTTTAAGTTTGTTTGGTATATTTGAACCTTTTTATGATAAAAATTGTGTTGTTTTAGATTGTTTATATAAATTAAACTTAAATGAGCAAAATAATATTAAATTATCTTTTAATAATTTGATTACTCAAAGTCGAGCTGTAGAAATTGATTGCGATTGTAATTTTGAAGAAATTAAAAATATATATTATATTGATAAAAAAGCTAAACGAAATTGGTTAATCTTACTTATTACTAAAATTTTAATTTGGATTGCTTTAGTATTAACATTAATTTTTATTTTGAAAAAATATATTTAAGGAGTTGTTATGAAAGTCTATATTAAAAATAAGTTTTTTTCAATAGGTGGTTCTAGTTCTGTTGTTGACGAAAATAAAAATCCTGTTTATAAAGTAAAGGGTAGAATATTTAGTATAACTAAAGTAAAAAAAATATATGATTTGCAAGGTAATTTATTGTATAAAATAAGAAATAAATGGTTTAATTGGTTTGTTCATAAAGCTTATATTTATGATGCTAATAAAAATAAAATAGCAACTGTCAAAGATAAGTGGTTTAATATTAATCAAGAATATTTTATTCTTGGCTATAAAGATGAAATAAAAATTCAAGGTAAATTTTTTTCACTTACATGCAAAATTGTAAAAAATGACGAAATTGTTGGAACAATAAGAAGACAATTATTATCTTGGACTGATAGTTTTGAGTTAGATGCTAAAGATGAAGAACTTCCTTTTTTAGTCGCTCTTGTAATAGCAATTGATAATATTGTAGATAAAAAAAGAAAATAAAAAGAAATCATTATGAAGTGAACCCCGAAGGGGTCACTCAAAATAAAAAAGGACTTAGGGAGAAATTTTAGATTTCTTCCTATTTTTTTAATCTCTTTGTATTGTAAAATTCTATCCAATCTTCAACTAATGCTTGATATTCTTCTATATTTTTGATATCATTATTATAC
>CASEOW010000062.1 GCA_949289785.1 uncultured Bacillota bacterium
AAATGCGGATATGGCGGAATGGCAGACGCGCTGGATTTAGGTTCCAGTCCGAAAGGGTGCAGGTTCAACTCCTGTTATCCGCACCAAATTACAATATTGATTATAATTTATTAATTATTTATGAAAAATAAATTTACACCAAAATAAACAAATGATAATTAAAACAAATTTTATGATAAATTATATTAAAATTTAATTTTTTTATAATAAGGAGAAAATTATGGATGAAATAATAAAGAATTTTTATAAAGAAATGTCATTTTATACTAACGCTGGATTATATAAAGAATATTTTAAATCTTTACCAGAAGATATAAATAAACTAAGAGATTTAGTTTGTGACCAACATATTCATAAAATGAGAGTTTTTCGTAGTTTTGATGAAAAAGAAGTTAGTAAAAATTTTATATGGTATAATTGTTTATACGACGCACTCAATACTTCAACTGCTATGACTGCTGAAATTTTTAGATTAGATAGTAATGGTTTTTATTACAATAAACCATTAAATAAAAGAATTGTTGTAACTTGTAGATATATTTCAATTCTTTTTGCTTCAATAATGAAATCTAAAGGAATTCCATGTAGATGTAGAAGTGGCTTTGCACCATATTTGTATGAAGATTATAATGTTGACCATTGGATTAATGAATATTGGTCGGAGAAAGAAAATCGTTGGATAGCAATAGATGCTCAAGTTCAAGACACATCAAGAACATATGATAAAGATGTAAATTTATATGATATTATTTCAAAATTTGAATATCCAGCAGAATTATGGTTGAAGGCAAGGAATGGTGAACTTACAAATTTTGATAGATATACAAAGTACACTGCTTACAAAGGCATGGATATTTTAGCCCATACTTTATTTTTAGACTTTAATGCTCTTATGCATTTAGAATTGCCTTATAGATATACACCAGAATTTGTCAATGGAGAAAACTTTAACAAATTAACAAAAGAAGACTATGAAGAAATTGATAATTTAGCAACATTAATGCTAAATCCGGATAAAAATTTTGATGAGTTAAAAAATATTTGGTATACAAATGAAAAATTTCGTTTACTTAATGGACCATATTATAATCCATTTATAAAATTTAAAAAATGATGATTAAATATGATTCTTGTCAAATCTAATCAAACGATTTTTAAAAAAGAATTTATAATTGTAAATTTGATAAAGCACAAGTAAATAAAAAATTTAATTATTAACCAAAAATATTTTTAAATTAATTATCAAACAATTAACAAAAAAATATTTTATATGTGAATTTTAAAATAATTAGGGAGACAAAATGGAAATCAAAAAAAACTATAAAATTAATGAAATATTAAAAATTTTTGATGAAAATAACCAAGGTTTTGTTTATGATAAAAATAGTATCACAAATGATGAATTTATAAAATATGTTTGTGTGGAAAATCAAAAACCAATAGGATATTTAGTATTATATCCTAAAAGCGATTTTGCAATTAAGGACAAGTATGATATAAAAATAAAAATCCCTAATAATTCAATTTATATTTGGCATTTAATTACAAAAAAAGGATACGAAAGGAAAGGTGTAGCAAAAACCTTAATAAATTATTTAAAAACAAAATATAGCAATTATAACATATATTCAATAGTAGACAAAAATAATTATAAATCACAAGAATTGCATAAAGCACTAGGATTTGTAATTGTAGATACATTTAAAAAAGCTTATAAAGATACTTTAGACACCTACGATTTAGTAAAGCTTAGCGTTAATAATTTAAAAAATTTTAACTTTTAAGCAAAAGTATTAATGTCTTTATTTTAATCTTTATTAAATTCAAACAAGCCAACAAAGAAAAATTAATAATATAAAAGCTCAATCTTTTTAATTTGAGCTTTTTATATTATTTTGATAATTCATCATCGTTATTACTATTTTTTTTATTATTAAAAATTGAAACTTTAAATTGTTCTTTGAAACAATTCATCTTTTTACATAAATCAGAATATAGCAATTGACTTTCAATGCAATGTTTGTAATTGTTTGAAATACCAATAATATCTCTAATATTTTTAGAATTAGCTATATAAAAACAAGTTCTTACATTCATTGGACGATTAATAATTCTTTCAGCTCTTTGAACCCTATCTAAAAATAAATTATAAAAATCATTTGAAAAAAGATCATTATAAGTTTTATTTTCACTCAATGAGGTATTTAATTCTTTATAATCATTACAATTACTTAAAAAGAACATTTCATCATACATATCTAACAAATCAAATTCTCCAACATTAGTCCAATGAGAATTAGTATGCCCTATAATACTATTCTTTATTTGAGATAATAATTTCTTACTTGGAACATCAACTATAGAACATATATCATTGTTACGATTATTAAACTGAAAAGATGCCATAATTTGTAAGGGTAAAATAATATTTTCTTTACTTTTGACTGAATTTAGAGAAACAATTATTCCGTCTTTATTATTAAGTAATATCTGCTTAATATAAGTGACTTTATCTGTATCAAAACTATATTCACTGTCTATTTCAAAACCCATTGAAATGAGTGAAGAAAAAATAGAATTAAAATCTTCTCCATTTTTTATCAAAGTTTTATTTAATTTTTTCATTTTTTTAAAAATAGGCATTTTAAACCTCCTTATGAATTATAACATAAGAAAAACTAAATTTCAATATTAAAGTATTAAATTTAAATAGGCTCATTATAACCAAACAAAATTGCTTTTTTGTTTAAAATTTTTAATTGATTAACACTTAAAAATTTTTTATTAATCCAAGCCTGAAATACGCATTTTTCAAAAAAATTATTATTCATTACATAATATCCATGTATTCTTTGATTATCCCCTACACTATCTTCAACTTTCCATCTAATTATTTTGCCATTTTCAATTTGAAAACCTCTAAATGTCATCCAATGCTTAAGTGTAATATCAAAACTTTCTAAAGCTTGTGCTTTATTCATATCTTTGATACCAAAAAACTTTTCATAATCAAAAAGCCTTGTATCTAAAATAGTGCTTTCTTTGTTTCTATATTTTTTATTTTCACAAGCAAAACAAACCGGCAAATTATTTTTTAATTGAGTAACAATTAAATTTGTAAATTCTTCTTGAGGAAGATTGATAAATTCTATAAAACTTTTATCTTCAATATTTCCAGAATATGCTTTTCTAAATCTAGAATAATAAGGAAAATTTTTAATTGGCACATTACCAACTAAAACAAAATCATCTAAATTTATAGAAGAATACTTTTTATAAAATTCTTGTGGAGAAATTTTATTAATGATATGTTTTTTTTTATTATTATCTAAATATGAATAACTAAAAAATGTGGGAGGAAAACCCAAAACTTTACATAAAATTTCAAAATTTTCGTTAAGCATTTTGCGTTTTATTTTAAATAAGTTTTCTTTTTTTTCTTTAGCCTCAATTAATTCAAATAAATCTCTTTTAACTTTTTGTGAAAACAATTTAATAAACTCCGCCGAATTTGAAGAATTATAAGTTTCTGGCATAATTTCTTCTGGAACAATACCATATTTTTTTATTAATGCTCGAGCATACTCAATTCTACCTGTTTCTTTAACTGGTTCTTGAAGAAATTCTGCTAAATATCTATTTTGGGTTTTATCCACTAAACGATTTTTTTTAAAATCATATTCACTATCAATTATAACTTGATATGCATGATTTGATTTCTCCAATTTATCATAAAATGTTAAATAATTAGCTGATATTTGAAAAACTAGTGGATTGCAATTCAAATTATGAGCTATATCATTTTTAATAAGGTTTAGACAAGAAAAAAGCCAACACCTAAGTGTAGATTTTTGAGAATAAATTTTGCAATTCTTTAGTTCAAAATTAAATTCAAATTTATTCTCTTTTACAATATCTTCGTTTATAGAAAAATCTTGAATAGATAAATCTTTTAATTTATTTTCCAAATTTATATCTTGTTTTTTTATATAATTTATTCTAAATTCTTTTAAACTTTGAAATGAAATCAAATTACTTCCCATAATTACAAACTCCTGATAATAATATAAATAATTTTCTTCAAGTTTCAAATAATTTTAAAAAACTTTGTTAATTTTGATAAAAAATTTTGAAATTTTTAAAAACAGAATTATAGATTCCTCTTTTAATTGACTTATTTTTTCTTTTGTGATAATTTTCTTATAAAAGTATAAGGAGAAGAAAACAAATGATAAATTCATCTTGCGATATGCATATACATACTATTTGTTCTGATGGAGAACTTACGCCAACAGAGTTAGTAGAATTTGCACATAAATTAAATGTAAAATATTTTTCTATAACAGACCATGATGTTGTTGATTTTTATCTAGACAAAAAAGCACTAGAACTTACACAAAAATACAAAATGAAATATGTAACAGGTTGTGAATTTGTATGTAGAGTTGGATTACACCCTATTGAAATATTAGGATATGGAATAGATGTGGATGAAGCAAAAAAATATCTTGACAAACATGGTATAACTGAAGAAAAAATGCAAGCTATAAGAATCAAATATTCCAAGAAGATTTTTAAAAAGTTAGGTTTTAAAATATCTTTTGAGGGAAAAACATATGATCCTGTAGATGTTATTTATGAGTATATTTTATCTAATCCAGAATTAAAAAATATTTTTTATAATGAAAATCCAAATTTACTAATATCATCAAGTTTTATATTAAGACAAGGGTTAAACAACCCTAAAAGTAAATTGTTTATTAACACCAAAAAATTTTATCCTAGTTATAAAAAAATTATAAAAATCATACAAAAAAAATTCAATGGTGTTGCAATAATAGCTCATCCTCTCCATTATGCAAACGTAATGGAAGAAATTTTACAAAAAGTTGTAAAAGCAGGAATTGATGGTATTGAATGTTATCATTACACTGTTAATACAAAAGAAAAAAATGATTATTTAGTTAATTATGCGAAAAAAAACAACCTTCTAATTTCTGGTGGAAGTGATTTTCATCATGTAAGTGACATTGAAAAAATGAGAGAATCAAATATGATTCCTATTCCTGAAATAACCTTCAAAAAAATAAAAATAGCTTTAAATAAAAATAAAATAAATAAAATAAA
>CASEOW010000063.1 GCA_949289785.1 uncultured Bacillota bacterium
AGGAAAGTCCGAGCATCAAGAGAACTGGGTGCCGATTAACGGTCGGCGGAGGCGACTCTAGGGATAGTGCAACAGAAATAAACCGCCTTTTATAAGGTAAGGATGGAAAGGTGGTGTAAGAGACCACCGCTTAACTAGAGATAGTTAAGGCTCTGTAAACCCCACCTGATGCAAGGTCAAAAGGGTAATAGTGCTTGTTCTCTCACGCCCTGAAGAACCGCTTGAACATATTGGTAACAATATGTCTAGATAGATGATTGTCTAATACAGAACTCGGCTTATAGCATAACTAACCAGTCTTTATGACTGGTTTTTTTATATATAGTAAGTAAATAACAAATATTACATACTATATATAGTAAATTGAGTTATAGATATAATTAAAAATTTTTTGTATAATTTTTCTAATCTTGTCAATAAATTTTTTATGAAAAAGAAAGAGTATATAGAAAAAGTAGAAAATTTGATTTTAAATAAATTAAAATATCATGCTCCTAAAATTAACGATACTGAAATAGATTATAAACTTCTTGATGCTGTAGGTGTAGATATAAAATATCCTATTTTTATTTTAAAGAAACCATTAGATAAATACTTGTATAAAGCATTTGTAAATGTTAAAAAAAATGAAATGTTTAATTTAATATTGTTTGATAGGGGAAAAATTAATCAAAAGAAAATAGATAAAATGCCTTTAACTTATCAATTTATTAAAGATGAAATTGGAAGTTCATTACACTATAATTTAGATGCTTTAAATATTAATTATTTATCCCATAGTGATTTTAAGTTAAACATTGAAGAAGAATTTTTTAAAATAAATGGACAAAAAATAAATTTTGATTATATACCATATTATAACGAAAAGAAAATAAATAATAATGGTGTTATTTATCATTTAATTAATTTTTTACTTAGTGGAAAGAATTATTATGTTAACATTTCTAATACAAAAAAATGTGGTCAAAAAGCTAGTTTTGAATTAAACATACCACTTCCTAGAGGGTATTATCATTTCAAGAAAGAAAATGATTTTGTTGAAATTACTAATTTAACAACAAAAGAAAAAATGTATTTTAATTTCCATCTTAATAACTACAAATTATCTTTTTCTAATTTAAATGGTATTGAAAGTTGTACATTTGCTTTAATAAATTTAAAAGCTGAAGTTGATTTATTACCTTTACAAAATAAAAAGATATTTCTTTCTTTTAGTCCATTTAAATTTTCTATTTCTAATCCTAAAGAAATGCAATATTTTTTTGAATTATCACAAAAAAAGTTTAATGAAATTTTTGATTTAAAAATCATTTCTCACGATAAACAATTTGACGCACTTTTTAACAACTATCTGCCCCAAAAAATCTGGGAAAAATGGCAAAAAAACGATATAGATGAAGAAAGTGAAAATAAATGGATAAAATTAAAAGAAGAAATTGTGTTTAGTGACAAAAAAGGTGTTACTATAAATACAAAAATTAAAGGTCTTAAAGAAGTCCGTTTCTTCAGGAATTTAGGGTGGAAGAGAGTTTTTATTGTTCATAATAAATCCTCCTATATGTTTGCAGACAGAATTAAATATTTTAACTTTACTTTACTAACAAATGAAATTTTTAAGAAAAATAATGAAATTTACTTGTCAATTGCTGATTAATTATGTAAAATAATCACTGTTATGGAAAATCAAACTAGAGTTCCACTTGCTGAAAGAATGAGACCAAAAACATTTGAACAATTTGTGGGACAAAATCATATAGTCGGTAAAAATAGTTTGCTTTATAGAGCTATTAATTTTGGAACTTTAGGTAGTTGCATTTTTTTTGGTCCTCCCGGGACAGGAAAAACAACTTTAGCTAATATTATAGCAAATACACTTAAAGCAAATTATGTTAAAATAAACGCAGTTACTAATGGTGTAAGTGATGCTAAAGCCATTATTGAAAGGGCAAGACAAGAAAAAGCTATGTTTGGCAAAGACACTTATTTAATTTTAGATGAATGTCATAG
>CASEOW010000064.1 GCA_949289785.1 uncultured Bacillota bacterium
ACCTAAAAATTATAGCTATATCATTTGCATTAACTTTTCTTTTTCTTTGAAGTTTTCCATCATAAATTTCGCTATTTAAAACTTTATCAACACAAGTTATTATTGTCTGAACTTCTCTTTGATTTTTTGATTGTATCTTTAAAGTATCTTCTTTTACAGAATAAATTTGCCTTAAATCCTCTTTTTCAATCTTATCATTTTGAACAATAATAGTAGATACAGAAGGTAATTCCATTTTTTCAAAATTAGTCATTCCTTTAAGCATGGAAGTATTTTTATAGTCAATACCAACACTTTCTTTAGTCATAACTTTTTCAAATATTTTGTTTATAAAATTAAGACATCTCCCATCACTTCTAAAATTTCCAGTTAAAGTCAATGATTCACTGTTTTCGTCTTTTGAAAAATCATCAATATCTTTTTGCATAATTTCCATGCTAGCATTTCTAAAACCATAAATACCCTGCTTTTGATCTCCTACTGCTACAAAATTTCCATGTTTAGCTATTGGTTTTATAATTGCTTCTTGCAAAGGATTTGTATCTTGATACTCATCTATAAAGATATAATCATATTTTTCTTGCAAATCTTTTAAAATATCTTCATCTTGTAGTAATAAAGAAACATATTTTTCTATATCTGAAAAATCAAGGACATCAGATTGAACTTTTAAAGAATTATATGCTTTATAATATTCTTGAAAGCCTTCTAATAATCTTGGAGCTATTTGCTGGGTAATAAGATTTTGATAATCTTCTCTAGTTAATGAAGCAAAATTTTCAGATAAAGCTTTTGCTTTTAAAATAAGCTTTTGTGCACTTTGCATATTCTTTTTGCAAACCAAATCATTTGCTTTATATCTTGGAAAAGGTGGAATATAAATTTCATTTAAATATTTTATATTATCAAAAAAGTCATCATAAAATTCAAATTGAGTTATATTTTTAAGAATATTGAAATAATCAAGAAACTTTTTTTCTATATTTTCAATTTGCATTAAAAATTTATTTGCTTTGTTAAAAAGATTTTTTAAATATTTAGTTAAATATTTTTCTGCTCTATGAGTATAGCTAATAAAATCTTTTGAGGTAGATAAAAAATTATCGTTTTGAGAGCGAGAATCTAAAAAGTTTTGAATTAAAGAAAAACACTTATATATTTCTTCTTTGTTTTTCTTAAAAGTAAAGTAAACTTTTTCAAAATCTTCCATAGAACATAATTTTGCAATAGTTTCATTAAATGCTTTTCTTTTTAAATTTTCACTTCCATCTGAATCTAAGATATTAAAAGACTCATCAATTTTAAGTTTATCTATATTTCTTTTTATTAATTTTTCACAAAATGAATCAATAGTTGATATATCACTAATAAAAATTTCATCTAATTGACTTGTGATAAAAGAGTCAGGTTTTTGTTTCAATAATGCTTTTTGCAATCTTGTTTTCATTTCATTAGCTGCAGCTTTAGTAAAAGTTAAAACTAAAATTTTATTAAGAGGAATATGTTTTAATGTAATTAAATTAATAAGATATTCAATCACAACAAAAGTCTTTCCACTTCCTGCAGAAGCCGAAACAATTAGATTCTTTTTGTTATTCTCTAAAATTTTTAATTGTTCTTGAGTAAGTCCCATTTTATTCCCCTATATTAATATTTTTAAAGTTAGAAATAGTTTGCATTTTTCTAGTAATATTACCATCATTTTGACAAAGAGCTTTGTATGGACAAGTTTTACAAACCGCATCATTAGGTTTAGGCTCAATCATACCACTTTCAATTTCATTAATAGCATTTTGAGATAACTTTAAAGAATAATCATGATATTTTTCAAAATTATCTTTTGCCAAAATATTACCACTAAATCCATTTTTTCCTTTTTTAATGTTAAATAAATTACTTTCGCCTATGCTTTCAAGATTTTTATCAAAAAAATTTATAATTTCCTCTTCGTTTTCAATAATTCCTTTGAATTTGTTTTTATCTTCACCACTTGATACATAATCAAATTTAGCATTAAAATATAAAGTCCCTACGCTCTTTTTGTTATAAATTGTTTCAGCTATTTTTGAATACAAAAAAAGTTGAAGTTTTATTCCATAATAAAGCTCCTTTAATATAGAACCAGTTTTTCCTGTTTTATAATCTAAAATTCTTAAATACTCGCCACTTGTATCAATTCTGTCAATCTTGCCTTTTATTTGTAAACCTTTTTTTATTTCAAAACTTACATTTTTTTCAAGTGCTAAAGGACAGAAGGAAGAAACTTTAAATTCTTCAACAATTCCTAAAAGAATATTTTTAATTTGCTTTTTCAAAAATCTTTTTAATAATACACAATCTTCGCTATTATCTAATTTATCTTTTAAAGAGCAAACTATGCAAATATTATCAAAGTTTTTATTTATAAAATCATCTACCAAAATTTTATTATTTTTATTGTATTGTTTTACGAATTCTTCACAAAAAGCATGACAAAGAGTTCCTATTTCTGCATAAGAGAAAGAATACACTTCTTTTTCTTTTAAATTTAAACCATATTGTGCAAAATGTTTAAATGGACAATTAAAATAACATTCAAGTTGTGAAGGCGATATATATCCTTTTTTAAAAAATATTTCTCTTGCATTGTCCATAGAATTTTTATTAATTTCTAGATTGTTGAAATCTTGAAATATCTTTTTATCACTGTTATCCAAATTTTTATAATATTGTTCTATTAAGTTTTTATCATTGCCAATGCTTAATTTGGTAAGCTCAATATTATCAGAACTTATATCATTGAATATTGAAGAACTTACAACACTTTGACTAAAAATATCTTGAAGGCTTTGGACAAAAGTTGGAACTTCATTCTTTTTTCCCTCTTCATTAATTGTTGAGAAAAAAGTAACAAGTTTTTGAGATGGACTTGTTAAAAGATTAAAAAACTTAAATCTACTTCTTCTATTTAACATTCTAATAGTAGGTTCAATTTTTTTCTTTAAATTAAAACGATTAATATCATCATCACTTAAAATTCCATTGTCAGTATTAGATATAGGTAATTTTTCACCACCTAAAACAATTAAAACTTTACATTGCTGACAATAATCATCTGTAGCATCTATAACTTCCACACTGTCAACAAAAGCAGGAACAGATTCAACTTCTTTGAAAGAAAGCAAAAGCTTAAAACTTTTTAAAAACTCGCTTATTGAAATATTCTCTGCATATTTAGATATTAAATCTAAAGTTTCTAAAATAATTTGCTGTGTTTGATTATTTATGCTAACTTCCTTCAAATATCCATGATTTTCCATTCTATTAATTAGTAAATTGAAATTAGATTCAGTTATTTTTAGAATTTCCAAAATTATATCTTGAAAATCTTTACCTGTCTTAGCGATAGAAATTTTCTCTAAAATATAATCAAATTTGAAGTCTTTTTTTATTTTTTTATTATACTTTATTTTGTTAGATATATTATAAGATTGCACTTTGTCGATTAAATCTTCAAAATTACCTAATAATGAATTAGAAAAAAGTGCAAGCAAACTTTCTTCGGAATAATTAAAAACAATAGTTTCAAAAAACTTAATAATTAAATTACAAAGAGGCAAATTAATAGCAACTTCACCACTTGAAATATAAACAGGAATGTTGAATTTTTCAAAAGCATCTTCTAAAGGACTTTGAAATATATTTTTATCACCAATAGCTACTTTAATATCTCTATATCTATATCCTTTTGAAACATAATAATAAATAAGTTTTGCACACGCTTGACATTGATCCAAAATAGAAGATGAAGATATAGCATAATAAAAATCATCATTTTTAAATTTTTCAACTTCTCTTCCAAAAAGATTTCCTGCTAAAGCAAAAGTTGGCATAGTTAAATTATTTGAATTATCTTCAGCTTCTATTTCTATTAAATACCTTTTTGCAATATCTTGCAACCTAAAATAAATGTCATTATCATAAATGTATTCATTAGAAATACTGATAGGTTTAGCTAAAGCAATGGATAAAGTTTTACATTTTTGAGCTAAAAGTTCTATAAGACCAAAACCTTCAATAGTAAAACTATCAAATAATCCAAAATAGATATATGTATCTTTAAATATATCACTTTCATTTAATAAAAAAGAAAGTTTTTCTAGCCTGTCATTGACATCTAATTTATTTTCCAAAAGTTTTTGATACTCACTATAAATCAATTTTATATCATGAAACTTTTTTCCACTTTGATTATCATTATTAATCACAATATCTTCTATTCTAATTTTTGAACTTTTAAGCTGAGCTATAATTTTTGATATTTCATGACAAAAGTTGATTCCGCTCTTTTTAAAAGTTAAAAATTCATTCTTAACATTCTCTATGGCTTTCATTGTTAAAAGCAAAGTTTCACTATTGTTTAAAACATCTAATTTAGTTCCGATTTTTTTTAAAGTTTTTTCAGCAAGTCCACTAATACCTACAACAGAAACATTAAAAAAAGATTTACTTGTAAAATTCTCAAGCAATACTTTTTCACAAAAAAGTGAAAATTTATCAGGAACAACAATAATATGTTCACCATCTTTACAACTAAAATCCACACCTTTTAACATATCAAAAAAACTATTAGTTAAAGTTGCATTTTGAAAAATTTTTAATTTCATAAAAATATTTTATCACATAACCTAATTTTGTCAAATTATTATAAATTTATTTTTTTAATATTTTTAAAATTAAAATAACCAGTCTTATGACTGGCTATTTCTACTACCCAAAATACTTTGTGTGTAAAATTTTTAGATATTCCCCCTTTAAATCATTTGTTTCTAAAGTAGGCAAAACTTTTACTCCATGCCTTCCACCTTTAACTGCCTCTACAACAAATAAAATACTTTCTTTTTTGCCGTTTTCTGTAAAAAACATTCTTTTAGGTTCTAAATTGTTTTCAATTAGACAGTGAATAGCTTCAGCACTTCTATTAGCCGGAAAAGTCATATAAAATTTTCCACAAAATTTTAAAATAGAACTAGCACATTTACATAAGTCATTCAATGAAAGTGTTTTGTCATGTCTAGCCAAAGATTTAGAATCATTAAAATTTTCATTTCCATGAATATAAGGAGGGTTAGAAAATACAACACTAACATGTCCGGGAGAAATATGTTGTTTAAAATTTTTAATGTCATCATTGATTACTTCAATTTTTTCTTGTAAATCATTTAATATTATGTTCTTTCCTGCAATTTTTGACATATCTGGTTGCAATTCAAATGCATATATTTTTTTAAACTCGACTTTGGCACTCAATAAGACAGCAATTACCCCACACCCTGTTCCGATTTCGACACATACATCTTCTTTTTTAAGATTAATAAAATTAGCAAGAATAACAGAATCAGAAGTAAAAGTATAAAGATTTTTATTTTGTATAATTTTTAAACCCTGGCATTGCAAATCTTCTATTCTTTCATCTTTATCTAATTTGATTTCCATAAAATCTCCTTATTATAGCTTAAATAACAAAATTAATTTCACTCATCATCTTTTTTTTAAATCACTTAAAGAATATTCTTTAATTTCACTTGTAGTTTCAGTTTCAAATTTAACAGAGACAGTTTGTTTTAATAAATCATTATAAATTACTTTACCCTGACCATCTGGTGTTAAAATAGAAGAATTTAACTTAGGCATTTTTTTCATAATTTCTTGATAATATTGATTTTCATAAGCAAGACAACAAAGCATTTTTCCACAAAGTCCACTTATTGAATTAGGGTTAAGACTTAAGTTTTGATTTTTAGCCATTTTAATAGAGATATGGTCATTTATACCAAAACCTTTATGACAACAACACTCTAACCCGCAAGGTCCGAAACCACCTAAAATTCTTGTAGTATCTCTTGGTCCAATTTGTCTTAAATCTATTCTAACCTTAAATTTTTCTGCTAACTTTTTTACTAAGTCACGAAAATCAACTCTATTTTCAGCTGTAAAATTAATAGTGAGTCTAGAGAAATTATAATTACATTCTGTACTTATAACTTTCATATCAAGACCTTCTTCTTTTACAATTTTAATAATTTCTGGAAGAAGATTAGATGCTTTTTTTTGATTTTCTTTATATAATTCGACTTCTTCATCAGTAGCCATTTTTACAACATCTTTCAAAGGTTCAGCAAGTTCATGTGCATCAATTTTTTCTGTTTCTTTTACTATTCTAGCAATATCTTTTCCCTTTTCTGTATCTACAATGACTAAATCATTTTTTTTAAGTTCATGACCATTTGGACTGAAGTAATAGCCATGAACACCGTTAAGAAATTTTGCTGTAACAACTTCTATTTGCATAAGAATTTAACCTCCAATATTTTCAAAAGTAAGTTTTCAATAACAGTGATAGTATTAACATTAAAACTTTTTTCTTTATAAGCTTTATCTATTAAATTTTGTATCTGACTAATTGCATTTATAGAATATTCATCACTAACAGTTTTCAACAATTCTTCACTGAATCTAAGATTATTATTGAAACCATATTTGTAATACAAAATATCTTCAAGAGCAAATCCTAGAATGTTTAAAATAATATCAAATCTGTCAAAATAAACTTCAAGTTTTTTTGAATATTCTAGAACTTGTTTTGTATTTTTCAAATTAGTTAATATACCAATGGATAAATCATATAAATTTTCAAAATCTTTCATCTGAGAAAAATAGATAGCTTGTCCTAAAAGTCCATCACTTGAATTTATAATTTTATCAACATTTCCTTGATAATTTATTTGACTTACAATAACATTTTTTTCAAGTTTTTTAAGTTCAATTTTATTACATCTTGAACGAACAGTTGGCAAGACTTTCTCTATATTTTGGCAAGTTAAAATAAAAAAAACATTGCGAGGAGGCTCTTCCAAAATTTTAAGTAATTTATTTTGAGCACTTTCCATAGAATTATCTATATTATTTATGATAAATATTTTTTTAGGTGCACTAGTAGGTTTGATAAAACTTTCTTCAATAATTTGTTCACTATCAGCAACTAAAAGTTTATCTTTTTTAGGGAAAAATAATACATCACCATGAACTTCATTTAAAATTTTAATATAATTTGAACTATCTTCTTCAATCTTTCTGTCTTCAATATAAATAGCAAGTGTTTTAGCAAAATATGAAAGATACAAACTGTCTTTACTTTCTAATAAAACAGTTTTTGAAAGCATATTTTTATCAATTTCATTTCTTATCAACTTAAAATCATCGGTTTGAGCAATTATTTCTATAAGATTATTCATATATATTATGATAACATAATTTTATTAAATAAGCAAAGATTTTTATAAAACTAAACTACCTAAGCACTATATTTGTTTATTTGATTGTTTATTAAAATTATTAAAAAACAAAAGGAAATAATGATTAGATTATTTCCTTTTTTGACTTTTTCTTAAAACTCTTTTTTCTATAAATTTATAAATTTCACTTATTATTAACATTAGTAAAGAAAGTCCAAAAATTATTCCCCATTGAAGTAAATTAAGTTTTTCAAGTTGTAACAAATTCCCGCATGGAGTAAACTGCATAATTGCAACTAAAGCAAAACAAAAAGCTACTGCAATTATGAAAAATTTGTTTTTATAAGGCTTAGAGCGGAAAAAGTTTACATAAGTTCTCATAGATGCCAAATAAAACATTTGAATAATATTTAAAGTATAAAAGCCCATTGTCATAGCAATTTTATCATCAAAAAGTTTAATTCCTATTACATAACTTGTTATTACAAGTAAAGTTTGAACTAATCCTAAAATTACTATTGAAACGCCAATACCATTGGAAAATAAACTTTTTTTAGAATCCCTAGGCGCCATTTTCATTAAATCTCTTTCTGGATTTTCTAAACCTAAAGCAATAGCCGGCAAAGAATCAGTAATTAAATTGACAAATAAAATTTGCACAGGCAAAAGAAAAACATATTGAGGATAAATTAGAGTAATTATAAAAATAGAAAACAATTCAGCTAAATTTGCAGAAAATAAAAATTTAACAGTTTTTTGAATATTTTGATATATTTTTCTTCCTTCTTCAACCGCTATAACTATAGTAGCAAAATTGTCATCAGCTATAATTAAATCAGAAACTTCTTTCGCAACATCTGTTCCACTTATTCCCATTCCAATTCCAATATTTGCTTTTTTAATAGAAGGTGCATCATTGACTCCATCACCAGTCATAGCAACAACATGTCCTCTTTTTTTAAATGCTTCCACAATTCTAACTTTATCTTCTGGACTTACCCTTGCAAAAACACTATAATTATCAATTACTTTTTCAAGTTCTTTATTGCTTAATTGTGAAAGTTCACTTCCACTAAGGACTTCTTTAATTGAACTTGCAATACCTACCTCTTTAGCAATAGCAAGAGCTGTTTGTTTATAATCACCTGTTATCATAACAGCTTTCATTCCAGCACTTTTGCATTTTTTTACTGCATCATAAATTTCAACTCTAGGTGGGTCAATCATTCCCACAAGTCCAATAAATATTAAATTTTCTTCAACAAAATCTTCTTTTGTAATATTTTCTTTATAAGCAAAACCAAGAACTCTCATTGCTTCTAAACTCATTTTCTCATTAGCTTTCAAAATCTTATCTTTATCACTACCTTCTAAATTTCTTACAACACCATTAATTAAAACTTTATTACAAATTTTTAAAAGATTATCTACAGCTCCTTTTGTATACATAGAAAGATGCCCTTGCTCTTTAACTAACACACTCATTAGTTTACGCTCACTATCAAAAGGTATTTCTGACATTCTTTCAATATTTTGATTAAATTTTATTTGAGCTTTGGAAAATTCTTCTAAGGCAACTTCAGTAGGATCTCCTACTAAACCTTTAGTTCCAACTTTAGTATCATTACAATAATGACAAGAATAAAGCAACTTTGTAAAAGTAGAATTTAGAATATAATTATTGTTTTTTAAGTTGTTTTCATAAAAACATGATTTTACAGTCATTTTATTTTGAGTAATTGTTCCTGTTTTATCTGAACAAATAACATCACAACAACCCAAAGTTTCTACAGAATGCATTCTCTTGACAATAGCCTTTTGTTTAGCTAGATGACTTACTCCCAAACTCATAATAATAGTAATGACCGCAGGCATACTTTCTGGAATTGCAGCAACAGCAATAGCCACAGCAGTAAGAAACGCTTCCATTATATTTTTAGGATTAATACATATTTCAATTATAAATGTAATAATAGCAATGGCTAAAACTAAATAGGTTAATACCTTTCCAACATCTTTAATACTTTTTTGTAAAGGAGTTTGTTCTTTTGTAGATTCTTTAATAGCGCCAGCAATTTTTCCAAATTCTGTTTGACTTGATAAAGCAACCACTACTCCAAGACCACGACCATAAGTAACAATAGTTCCTTTATAAGCCATATTAATTCTTTCACCTAAAACAGTTTGTTTATCTAAAACCTTATTATAATCTTTTAAAACTGCGTGACTTTCTCCAGTCAAAGAAGACTCATCAATTTTAAGAGAAGCACTATATACTAATCTTAAATCAGCCGGCACAATACCACCAGCCTCTAAAACAACTATATCACCAAGAACTAATTCTTCTGTGTTTATCTTAATCGCCTTTCCTTCTCTTATAACTGTAGTCTTAGGCAATACTAGTTTGCCAAGTGCTTGAAGTGCTTTTTCTGCTTTATATTCTTGAATAACCCCAAAAATTGCATTCATAAGAACAATAAATAAAATTATTAATCCATCAACAATTTCACCAGTGGTGTTTTGAAAAATTCCAATTAAAATAGAAACAAAACTAGATAATAGCAAGATAATAATCATAAAATCATAAAATTGTTCAAAAAATTTACCTACAACTGAATTTTTCTTGTATTCATCATCAATTATAACAGATTTTCTTTGAGAAACTTGTGAAAAAGAAAGACCTTTTTCAGAAGATCCTAATTCTGTTAATATTTGTTTAGCTGATTTAGAAAAACAGTTCTCCACTATTAAAATCCTTTTAATTGTAATTCTTACAAAAATGATTAAATGAATGAATTATATAACTAATAATTAATTTATGCTTTTTTCTATAAATTTATAATAATCATTTATAAAAATATAAAAGACATAATGGACATTATTATTAAATACAAACTAAACCACTTAAAATTAGCTCGTTTAGTCAAAGCAAGCATAGCGCTGATGGATAATATTCCAGTGATAAATGCAACAACAAATGAAAGTGAAATTCCAAGTGCATTTACAGAGATAGAATAATCAAATAATGCAAATTTAACAATTTCCATGATTAGCGAAAGTAAGATTATAGGTATTGACATTAAAAAAGAAAATTTAGCAACCTCTTCTCTATCTCCACCTGCAATTAATCCACCTGCAATTGTCATACCTGACCTAGATATACCGGGAAAAACTGCAATTCCTTGCATTGTTCCCATTACCAATGCTTTTTTCCAGTCAATTTGTCCTTTTTTAAGCCCAATAAATTTTTCTTTCTTTGTCATCTTTTCACAAGTATATAATAATATAGCAGTAATTAAAAAGGCATAAGGAAGAAAACCACCTTCAAAAGAAGAAGTAATTAAAGACATAAAGGCAAGAGCAAATATACAAGTTGGAATAGTAGCTAAATAGATATTAATATTTTTTTCTGAAAATGGATGTTTAATCATATTAATAACATCTTTGCGAAAAACTACAAAAATTGAAAGTAAAGTTGCTACATGAAGAATTATACTAACAAATAATGAATCTTGCACACCAAAAATTTCAGATAAAAAAACTAAATGCCCACTTGAAGAAATAGGCAGAAATTCACACAACCCCTGAACAAATCCTAAAATAAGAAGAATAAGAATTTCCAAATTAACCCCCGATTTAATATACAAAAAGTCTAATTTAAATATGACAAAGTTTTGAAAATAAATGGACAAACTTAATTTAATACAAAAATTATATTAAAATAATAAATTCAAAATTTTAAATAAAAAAATCGCAAAAAAATTGCGATTTTATTTTTATTATTAATTAAACTAAAATTTATTTTTATTATTTTTCATTATTTTTCATTATTTAAAAATAATTAATTATCTTTTATTATTTAAAATAATTAAAAATTAAAATTATTTTAATTATTTATTTAATTTTTATTTATTTTAATATTTTTAGATTGTAAAAATTCTATTAATTCTCCACTTGTCCCTTTTATCATTTTTCTTTTGTCTAAGATAAAACTTTGCCTAGAATTTATATAAATAAATATAAAAATACTATAATCAGAAATTTTGAATAAGTTTTTGTATTCATATTTTTCAGTTTTTTCTTCTTCTATTCCATCTTCTCTTTGAAGTTTTGCTTTTACAGAAAAGAAATCTTCATAAAACTCATATTCATTAATTATTTTATTTTGAGTAAATAACCTTTCATTTTGTTTTTTAATACCATCTTTAATAATAAAAGGTAAAAGAAAAACAGCACAAACCATGCCAAGAATTATAACTATAACGCCCAAATATAATTTAACAAAAAATAAAAACAATAATCCAACAATAATAGAAACAATGCCTAATAAACTTGAAGATAAATATATAAACTTTTTTAACTCTAATAATTGAAACTTATATAATTCTTGATTATTTATATCAGTTTTATTTGTAAATCTTTCTTCCATTTTTTCCTCTTTTCAATAATTATAATTAATAAAATTATAACAAACATTAATAAATAAACAAAACAAATTAAAAATTATATAAAGCAAAAGCTAACACTAATAATTTTAACTATACTTTTTTGATTAAAGAAATCATCCTATTTTCATAATTATTTCCATAATAAAAATCAATAGCTTTTTGATTATAAGCAAAAACATCTAAAGTAATATATTGACAATCAAGATTTTTTAAATAATCTTCCATTTGAAAAAGTAATTTTTTACCGACTCCCTGACTTTGACTATCTTGGTTAACAATAAATTCAGTTATAATACCCATTTTAGGACATGAATAGTCTAAATAATCTCTAAAATCATAGTTCCTTAAATATCCACTAATAAATCCTAACACACAATTATCTTGAACTGCCAAAAATACCTTACCTTTATATCTTTTATTATCTTCTAGCATAAAATCAAAATATTTATCTCTATAATCTTTAGAAATTATATTAAGGTTATATTTGTCAATTTTTATTATATAGTTTTGAAGTTCCACTAGAAGATTTTTTATACTTTCTTGATAAGAATCTTGATATTCTATAATTACTATGTTTTTGTCAACAACACGCTTTTTCATAAATATAATATTAGCATTTAAATCAAAAAAAATCAAATATAACTGATTATAAATAAAACATATCCCCCTTTTAACAAATATATTTAGCAATATAAATAAGGCTGAGAAAGAGAGTAAGGATTATGAGAAAACTCAATTTTTCCTTCGTCATCAAGTTCATAAAATGCAAAATCAACAATCCATACAAAGTTAAAATCATTTTCATCAATAAGTTTTAAACGCTTTTCAAGTTCATTTCTAAGAACATCTGCAAACTTAATAGCTTTGTTTTTCTCGTCAGCTATAAAGAATATAGTATCATTTGGCTCAAAATTTAGAGCATTAAATAAACAATCTTTTTCTTCGAGTGAAATAAATTTTGTTATTCCGCTTTCGAACTCACCTTCATTTGTAACATGGTCATAAGCAAGTCCTTTTGCTTCTCTAGATTTTAAAAATTCAGTAAGACTATCATAGAACTTTCTTCCATATTCTTTACAATTTACTTTTATAGCTTTTATAACATTACCTTTAAAAGCATTAAAAGTAGTATTAGTAAAGATGTTGGTAACATCACAAACTTTTAATGGATTTCTAAAGTCTGGTTTATCAGAACAATAATCTTCCATAGCTTTTTCATAAGTTAATCTTTGAAAAGGTGTTGTAGGACGCTTACCTGCAAACTTTTCAAAAATACCAGCATATAAATCTTCTACCACTTTGAATACTTCTTCTTGAGTAGCGTATGCCATTTCCATATCAATTTGATAAAATTCAGTAGGAGAACGGTCAGCTCTAGCATCTTCATCTCTAAAGCAGGTGCTATTTGAAAATATTTATCAACTCCACTTGTCATAAGAAGTTGTTTAAATTGTTGTGGTGCTTGTGGAAGAGCATAAAATTTGCCTTTATTTAATCTTGAAGGTACTAAGAAATCTCTTGCCCCTTCAGGACTTGAAGCAGTCAAAATAGGAGTTTGAACTTCAAGAAAACCCAAATCATGCATGAAATTTCTAACATAATGCATAAGGTCGCTTCTTAATTTTAACATTTCTTTATTATAATCAGCTCTTAAATCAAGGTATCTATATTTTAATCTTAAATCTTCATTAACCGATTGACTTGTTTTAATTTCAATAGGAAAAACATTATCACATTTACCTAAAATTTCTAGATTATCAACCAAAACTTCTATATCCCCAGTAGGCATAGCAGGGTTTTTACTTGATCTTTCGATGACTTTTCCTTTTATAAAAACAACATCTTCTTTGTTTAACTCAATATTCATATTTTCAGGTAAAACTACTTGAGTTTTGCCATAAAAATCTCTTAAAACTACAAATGTTATTTCACCTAGTTTTCTTATTGTATCAACAAATCCTGAAAGTGTTTGTTTTGTCCCAACATCTTCCATTCTTAAACTTCCACAATCAATAGTTCTATAACGATTTTTTAATATCATAATTCCTCCAATAAAAAACGCCTAATGCTTTTGTAATGCATTAGGACGAACATAAATAATATCCGCAGTGCCACCTAATTTGTCAATAGACCACTCTTTAAATTATAAACTCCAAAGTGTCCTTCATTTTGCAAGGTTTAGCAAACTTTCACCAATGTTTACCTCTCTGAAAAACATTTTATACAAAATTACTCTCTTTTTCAACATTTATCTAAAGAGATTAGAATTATACTTTTTCTTTTTGTCAAGAAATAATCAAACAAAGACAATTAATATTAATAATTTAATAAAATTTAAAAAAATTGATAAATACAAAACATATTTATCATTTTTTTATTCTATTTAATAAATTATAAATTATATAATCCAGCGTAAATTAAAATGCCTGAGAAATCTCCTAATGCTTCATTATTGATTTTAAGTTCTATAAGATTTAAATCACCTTCTTTATCTTTCAAATTAATAAGGTCATTATTACAAGTTATGGCAACAACGCCTGAAATCAAAGTAGAATTAGATTTCGCTGATGTTTGTATAAGATTGTAACCATTTATTATTTCAGTTAATGCACTATGAATTACACTAAATTGTTCATTTTTAAGTAATTCATTATATTTATCAATATTTGTATTAATAGTATTTAGCATTTCATAATCACTTAAATATAATAATTTTTTCATATCATCTAAACTAGCGAAAGCACCTAAACCAGAAGTAAGGTCTGTCCCTAAAGCTGTAATTTTTTCTTTAATCTTAGATTTAACACTTGTTAAATTAATTCCATATTCCTTTAAACCATTAATTAATTGTTCTTCAGAATTCAAAAGTGTAGCTATTGGACTGCTTCCATTGTTTTGCAAAATATCACTTGCAAAATCTTCAGAAGTCATATAACCGCCAGTAACACCTGCAACTAAGAAAGCATCATCAACATTGCTAATTTTACTAACTCCTGTTATCCCTACACCACCAAAAGTTGAAACAACAGGATTATTTTGATAGTAGTCGCTAGTTCTTTTAGAAACAATATAGTTAGGATTTTTTTCATTATCATAACCATTAAAATATTTTATAGTAATTTGAGTGTCAGTCTTCTTTTCTATTTTACAATTTGTTCCTGTGATAGGATATTTTTCACTAGGATTATTAGAATTAACAAGAAATTGCCCTTGTCTCTCAAGCCACATTCCATTAACATATGTTGTCCAACCATCTTCTACACCAACATTTTGTATAGTAGTATCAATTTTTAATTCATTTGCACCAGCTTGTAAAAATTGAATAGCAAAATTAAACATCGAGTAGTTTACGCCTTCAATATTTTCTTGTTTTAAAAGAGTTTTATTAAAAGTTGCAAGTTGTGGATTTAAACTAGCTTTAAGACTAGGAACAACAGAAGATAGTCCATTAACTACAAAATATCCTTCAGTCCCTGAAACAAAATTATCAATATTTACATTTTCGCCAAAAATTATTGTTGTATCTAGCCAATCTTCACTATATTTATCTGAGACTGTAGCATCTGAAATATTTATAGCAGCACCACCTGCTTTAGAAATAGTTGTATTTTGTAAATCAATAGTAGTAGTTCTCCATCCAAATATACCATTTCCCCAAGAGTCGTAAATATTTGTATAATTTGCAGAAACACCACCTTGAGAACCTGTAACATATAGTCCAATATTAGTTTTTAATATTACAACATTATCTGTATTAATACTTATAGCACCTCTTGCTAAAAATCCTGCAGAAGAAGAACCTTGTTTTGCAATAACAGCAGCCTCGTCATCTGGCAAAATCACTTCTCCAGTTTCTTTATCTGTTTCATATATAATACCAGTTGTAGTATTTCCTTCAAGTTCTAAATTTGAAATATTAAAATTAATATTAAATTCTTTTTTAACACCTGTTAAATAAGAATCAGCTGTATTTTCTTGAATTTTAAAGATGCCTGTTTGAACACTAGCACAAGGATACCCGCTGCTTTCTGTCCAAGTTAAGTTTTCATGTGATGAATAACTAAAATTAGTTGTTAAATATGGAATAGATGAAGCATTTATTTTAAAGTAATTTCCTTCTATAGAAATATCCAAATTTCCATTTAAAATATCTTCTTCTTTATATAATCTAGTATAAATATCTCCAGTAACACCATTATTGTCAGTTAAATTGGCATAATTGATAAGTTTTCCATCTGGGTCTAGTTGATTATCTTCTACAGTTGGAATAATATTAGAATGTAGAATTATATTATTTACCGATAAATCTGCAAAATTAGTTTTTAAATTTTCATGACTAAACACATTTACTCCATTAACCACAATAAAATCAAATTGTAAAGCTGAACGATTTAAAAAATTATATTTTGGCTCTATAACAATTTGATATTGTTTACCAACTGAAGATTCTTTAAATGAAAGAGTTCCATCTTCGTTGACTAAGAATACTTCATTATTACTTAAAAGTGTTTTATTGTCGTCTTCAACAAGATAAATTGAATATTCTAAATTAGCATCACTTAATGAAATATTTTGATTATTTTGGTCTTGAATAACAATATCAAAATAATATGGACTATCAACGCCAACTTTATAAATATTGGCAGTTTGATTTAAAAATTCTGTAGAAGATAAATCACTAGTAGTTTGTTTATAATTAGAATAATTTGTTCCCATTAAAAAGTTATTAATATATTTTACAACGACTATTTGCAATGTTTTTTCATTTGTTTCATCTGATAAAATTGCACTTGCTTCTCCCACACTTTCAGCACTTAAAACTCCTTGAGATATGGTTAAATTATCTTGTTCTGATAATGCAATATTTAAGGTGGTATCTAATGAATAATTTACTCCTTCAAAAAGATATAAAACTTCATTTTCAAAAGAATATAATTTTACAGCGTCATCAGAACCAATAGATATATTTTCATCAATAATATCTATTGTTAAATTTGCATCACTATTTGCTTCCCAGAGAAGTTGACAGATGGCAGTTTTTTTAGATGCATCATTAGCTTTAAGAGTTATAAAAACTGGTTCATTTTTCAAAAATGTAACCAATCCATTTTCATTAACTGTAGCAATAGCATTATCAGAACTAGTAAATGTAACAGTTTTATTAGTTGCATTTGCAGGTAAAACAGTATAATCAATCTTGAAAGTTGTCTTACCATCCACAACATTTGTAACATCATCTGTCATATAAAATCTTTTAATAATCTGACCATTTTGCTCATAAGTACTATCTTCTACATTAGTAATCTTAACTTCAGTAACATAAATATCCTTATTTGTAGTGTCTGGATTTGACCCCATAATTGCTATAACAATAATAGCTATAACAGCAATAATAATAGCAATCAAAGGAATATATTTTTTAGCCATAAAACCCCCTTTTTTTTACATTTGTATTTTTTTAAAATAAACTTTTAGATTTATCGTAAATAAGTATAATCGAATTAGAAAAAATAGTCCACTAATTAGTAATAGTTTAAGCATATTTATAACTATCATACCTTTAAAACAGAAATAAGCCAAAACTGCAATAACAATAGCAATACAAACACCAATTAATATACACTGACCTAAATTTTTACTATCTCTTAAATTTCCAGAACTAGCATATTCTATAAGTTTAGGATTAAGTATGTCTATTTGTAAAGACCAAAACATATGTGCAGTGTTAACTAAAATAAAAGTAGCAAACATTATAAACATACTTAACCCGTCAAACATAGAAGTGCAAGCAAGAACTATTGTAGAAGAAATAATACCAATTAAAGAAATTAAAAAATTAATAGAAAATTTAGCATAGCAAATTTTACTTGTATCACTAGGAGCAGTTTTTATAAGTCCAAATTCAGCTCCTTCACTAGTTATCGCACTCGCACTTATAGTGTTAGTAGCTGTTAAAAATAACAATCCAATTAAAATATTTACTGCAAATGCTATAGAAAGTCCATTTAAATTTATATCTATAGCTGAAATAAATTGATTTACAACATATAGTAAAACTGGCAGAGAAACTACATAAAGCAAGTGAGAAATAAAAGTTTCAGTGTTTCTTAAATTTAGTATTAACTCTTTTCGAACAAAAGTAAAAAAAGTATTTTTACAAGGAATATTCTTTTGTTTTCTTCTTTGTTTAAAAGCATGCTCAAAATTTTGTGAAGCAATTTTAAAATATAGCATTGAAATTAGAAATGTTAGTAACAATAATCCTATTAAAACTGCTATGAAAATTAGAAAATTTATTCCAAAATTTATTCCAAGCATCATATTTGATATATTGTAATAAAAAATTGAAAAAGCATTAACAGATAAAATAAAAGATTTTAAAAACGCAAAAAATTGGTCATAAATTGCAACTATTCTTAAAGGTTTAGGAATAATATTTGTTAAATAAACTAAAAACCAAATAACTAGTCCTGTGATAATTAATGTAAGAATAATTTTAAGAATTGGAAACTTTTTTATAAGTTTTTTAAAATACATTAAAGGTAATGATAATATAGCACCAATTAAAACGGGAAAGAGTGGCAATATAAAAATCATAAAGATTAACATTATATAAAATAAAATTTGAAAATTTAGAACTATTGCAAAGGCAATAAAGAATGGTATTAAAAAGAACAAATTTTTCTTTAATTCAGTGATATAAAAAACTGCTAACTTACTTATGAAAACTTCTTGAAATGATGCAGGCATACTAAAAATAACTGAATTATCCTTACTTAAATATAAAACATTAGAAAGACCAAATATACAAGTAATTATACTTATAGCTTGTGTAATAAAAAGTAAGAACAAAAGAAAATTAGTATCAATAGGAAGAATAGCAAGATTTTTCAGATAGTTTAATAAGACATAAAGTCCTATCGTAACAAAGACACAAACAAGTACTTGGATTAAAATAGATATAGAAGTACTTAATTTGTTAATACCTCTTTTATTCATTTTATTTTTTAATTGCATTACAGTTAAAGTTTTTACTCTATTAAACATTTTCACCTACTTATAACTAAGAATTCCTAACTTATTTTTTCTTAACTTTATTTTTAGAAATTTGACTTTGTAATTTTAAAGCTTTTTTCTGCACTTTTAATAATTCTTTGGCATTTTTATCCTTTTGATTTTCTACAAAACTTAAATATAGATCTTCAAGACTTATATCATTATCTACTAAAGTTTTAACATCAAATACACCTTGCAAAACACCATGTTGTATAATTGCAATTCTATCACAAATTTTTTCTACAACTTCTATTACATGGCTTGAAAAGAAAACAATATTACCATTATTAGCATGTTCTCTCATGCATTCTTTTATTTGATAAGCACTGCTTGGATCTAATCCTGTAAGAGGCTCGTCCAAAATCCATACCTTAGGATTATGAATTAGAGCTGAAATAACAACAAGTTTTTGTTTCATTCCATGACTATAACTTTTTATTTGATTATCAATTGCATCTTCAAGTTGAAACATTTTTAAATACTTGTTAAATCTTTCATCTCTATCCTCTTTTGAAACCATAAATAAATCAGCAACATAATTGATATATTCTCTACCAGTTAAATTTTCATAAACAGCATGATTATCAGAAACATAACCAATTTGAAGTTTAGCTTCTAGTGGTTGTCTTTCTATATCATAACCACAAATTTCAATTTTACCTTCACTAATACTCTGAATCCCAACCATACATTTTATAAGCGTTGATTTGCCAGCACCATTATGTCCCAAAAATCCAAAAACTTCTCCATCATGAATTTCAAGATTAAAATTATCAACTGCTTTACGCTTATTAATGCCATATACTTTAGAGAAATTAGTAATTTTAATCATATTTATACCCTCCTGATTTATAGGTTTGTTAAGTTTTCCATTTAATTGTGTTTTTAATTTAGCTATTTCTAATTTATCAATACTTCTTATAATTAACAACTCTTTATAATGATCTTCTACTTTATAATAGACTTTATATGCACCCCAAATAACAAACATAAGCGCTATGTAACCAATATAAATAATAATATCATAGAACCAATAAACTCTATAAATTACATTATTAACATTGATAAGCCATTGATAATTTAATCTAATTTGTTCTAAGAAACCAAAATGTTTAGAAATTACATTACCATATAAAAAGAAATAATCTACTGAAGTAAATGTATTAATCCAAGCATTTGCAATAATCATAGCAATAAAATATATAGAAAAAATAATAATTGAATTTCGCATATACTTGATATTTGGTCTTTCATACAATTTGAACATCATTGCTAAAATAGGCAAAATAAAAACTAAAGAATGGCAAAACCAAAAATTAATTCCAACAGCAGAAAATAAAGACGCCGAAGAATTAGGCATAACCATAGCTATTAAAGAACCAATAACATTTACAAAATAAGTAAAGTAAAATAAACTTTTTATATTGAAAGCAAAAGCTATAAAAATAAGAAAAACTGCTGTATTACATAAGTGTAGTGGTAGATTAGCATAAGTAAAAGTATTTAAATTCCAACTATAGAGAAAAAAAAGTAAATTTGTTGTAGCTAACGATAACAAAACTGCTTTTTTTTCATTTGGACTTGATTTTCTAAACAATAAATAAATAAGTCCAAGAAACAATAAGGTGGCATATAAAAACAACCTATGAGTATCATTAAAGTCTTCAAGTGATCCGCCAATTATACCAAATAAATTTTGAATAGTAGGAAGCGGAAAACAAATCAAACTATAAGAGAAATATATTAAAAATATTAAAATTACTTGTTTTTTATTTGGAAAATCTTTATCTTTAATAATATTAAATAAATAAAAACTTGAAATTCCACCCATAAACGACAGTTCAAAGATAAACATAAAAGCTCTATAATTAAAAAATCCGAACTCTGTTTGCCCAATAAAAGCTATAACATTATTTTTATAAAAAATTAAATTAAAAAGCCATAATACACAGCCAACAAAAGCTGATATGTATTTGAAAGATTTAATTTTAACAAAAGGAGTTAAACAAATAATTGTAATTACGCTATAACTTAGCCACCTTAAAATTGTAAGGAAAGCAGTCATAGGTTTTGAAAAAAGAGAATTTTCTAAAGCTAAAATATTATCAAAGGCATCAAAAAAAACAATTCTAATTAAAAATAATAAAATTAGGAATAATGTGAAAACTTTTAATATTAAATTTTGTTTTGAATTAAATTTTTTAACAAAAATAAATAATAACAAAAATATTAATACACTAAGTAAAATAATAATTGGATATTGCAAGTTGCCTCCTTAAATATTATTCTTCTACAAATTTTAACATATATTTACAAAATTTCATAATTATTTTAAATTTTTATTAATAATATAATTATTTTTATCTTGACAATAATTAGCGAAATTTTGATAAAAAATTGACATATAATAAAAATGTTACTAAAATTAATTGATAAAACTAATAAAAGGAAAATTTATGAATTTTAATGAAAAATTTAATTATTTATCTAAATTGATTGGAAAAACGCCAATAATAAAAATAATTGCAAATTACAAAGAAAAAACAAAAGAAATATTCGCAAAATGTGAATGGTATAATTTATCTGGTTCAGTTAAGGATAGAGCCGCACTTAATATGTTAAAAAATTCAAATTTAACAAAAGATAGTGAAATCGTTGAAGTCACTAGTGGAAACATGGGAATATCTCTTGCTTGCATAGGTGCTTTTTTAAATCTTAAAGTTTCAATTTTTATGCCACAAACAATGAGTGATGAAAGAAAAAAACTTATAAAATTATATGGAGCAAATTTAAACTTATGTAAAGATTTTTCTGAATGTTTTGAACTTGCTAAAAAATATTCTGAAGAGAATAAAAATGTTATTTATACAAAACAATTTGAAAATATTTATAATAAAGAAGCTCAAAAAGAGATAGGAAAAGAGATTTTATCAACTTGTAATATAGATGCATTTGTAAGTGGCGTGGGAACTAGTGGAACATTAAGTGGTGTTGGAAGTGTTATGAAAGAAAATGGTAAAAAGGTAATAGCTATTGACCCTTCTGCATCATCTTTATTAACATTAGGATATAGTAAAGGAAATCATAAAATTCAAGGTTTATCTGACGGAGTAATTCCAAAACTATATGAGCCAAATATTGTAGACGATATTATCCCTATAAGCGATGAAGATGCAATAGCAATGGCACAAAAATTAAATTCTCTAGGCTTGTCATGTGGTATTTCTGGAGGAGCAAATTTCTTAGGAAGTATTCTTTGTAGTTATGATAAAGTTGCAACAATATTCCCAGACGACAACAAAAAATATCTTTCAACCGACTTATCTAAAAAAATAACAACTTCTCTTGTGAATGAGATAAATATAAAAATTTAATAAAAATTATCAGTTTAATAAAAAAATATAAAATACAATAAATTAAAAAAATAAAAAAACATAACAAAAATTGTTATGTTTTTTTTGCTTAAGCCCATTCTTTAGGGCAAACCCTATTATTTATAAACCAATCAGTATCTTTTAAAATCAAATTATTATTAGAGCAAGTTACGACTAAGGTGTCATTTTTTGCACTAAAAATTATATTTCCATTCATTTCTTTAACTGTCCAAGATTTTTTATCATCACTAACAGTATCTACAACTGAAGGAATATATATTTTATCAGTATAAGGAGCAATATTATCTATAAATTCTTGAGTTGGAAACATATTTTCATTAACAGAAGTATATTCTGGAGTTCCTGCACAGGCACAAACAACAACATACTCGGGACGAATAATATCTAATAATTGTGTAGTATTAGAAGTTTTTGAACCATGATGAGCACTTTTATAAAAAATGCATTGAGGCAAGCTTCTTCCTTCGCTTGTATAATATTCCACTAAATGTTCTTCACCTTCTTTCTCAATATCTCCAGTAAATAGATAATGATTATCACCTTGATTAAACATAATACAAACAGAATAATTGTTTTCATCAGAAGCAGAATGGTCATAATAATAGTTATATAAAATTTCCATTTCAACGCCATCAGAAATTTGATATATTCTTTTTGCTCCGTTTTCTTCATTAAAACATTCTAAAGCATTATAATGTTTACTCCCTTGACTTACGCAATAATCAACTGCAGTATAATATTTACTTATAACTGAAGAACTAGAAGAAGTATCTTTATTTGTTAAAGGAAAATCAATAATTATATCTACATCATATTGATATAGAATTCCTTTTGAAGTTGTAGT
>CASEOW010000065.1 GCA_949289785.1 uncultured Bacillota bacterium
TGATGCTAAAGCCATTATTGAAAGGGCAAGACAAGAAAAAGCTATGTTTGGCAAAGACACTTATTTAATTTTAGATGAATGTCATAGGTGGAACAAAGCTCAATCTGATTGTGTACTTGAAGCTATTGAAGATGGTTCTATATTTTTTATAGGAACTACTACAGAAAATCCTTATACTTCTATGACAAGAGCTATTGTTTCAAGATGTCGAATTTTTGAATTTAAATCACTTCAATCATCCGATATAAAAAAATCTTTAATTAGAGCTTTGAACGATAAAGAAAATGGTTTAGGTAATATGCCTGTAAAAATAGAAGATTCAGCACTTAATTATATTTCTTTTGCTTGTGGAGGAGATTTAAGAGGTGCTCTTAATGCGCTTGAGCTTGCTGTTATGACTACGCCATTAAATAAAAACAAAGAAATTATTATAGATGAAGATGTTGCTAAACAGTCAATAGATAAAAAAGCATTATCTCTCGATGAAAATATGTATTATGATTTTTTATCAGCATTTTGTAAAAGTTTGCGTGGATGCGATGTAGAAGGAGCTCTTTATTATAGCCAAAGATTAATAAAAGCAGGTTGCGATCCAATGATAATTGCTAGAAGGCTTGTTGCTCATTCTTCTGAAGATATAGGTATGGCTGATTCAAATGCTTTACTTTTATCTACTAGTGCAATGTATGCTTTGGAAAAAATGGGGCAACATGAAGGATTGATACCACTAACGCATGCTATCATTTATGTTTGTGAAGCGGAAAAATCTAATTCAGTTATAAAAGCGCTTAATAGTGCTCAATATGACGCCGAAAATTTTACTGATAATAATGTTCCTAATCATTTAAAAAACCATCCTAGCACAAACAAAGATGGTCATGGAAATTATAAATATCCGCATGATTATGGTGGATATGTAAAACAACAATATATGCCTGATAAACTTAAAGATCGCGTATATTATACTCCAAGTAAAAATGGTAAAGAAAAAAATTTAATAAGAAAAAAGTTTAAAGGAGATTAAAAATATGTTTGGACATAGAAGTGATGGTAAAAAAGTTAAAGGTCTTAATATAATTGATAAAGCAGAACCATTTTTTATGCCTCAAAGAATTGATGCAGTTAATTATACAACTATTAAAATACCTTGTGATAAAATGGACGAGTTTATTCAAAGAGAAAGAAGAAATGGAAATTCTTATAGCTATATGCATCTTGCAATAGCCACAATTGTGAGAATTTTATATATTAGAAAAAAATTAAATAGATTTATAATGAGAGGTACTATATATCAAAGAAACTACATAAGTGTATCAATGGATATAAAGAAAAAACTAGAAGATGACGGAGAACAAGTTACATTAAAATTTTATTTTACTGGTAGAGAAAGTTTAGACGAAATTAAAAATATTGTTGACACAGAGATAAGTGAAAACTTAAAAGAAGAAAGTATGCACAGAACCACTAAAGCTATTAAAGGATATACAAAATTACCTGATTTTATGTTTAGATGGGCAATGGCTTTCATTAGATGGATGGATAGACATGGAATTCTTCCTAAGTCATTGATAAAAGCTTCTCCATTTCATACAAGTTGTTTTTTAACCAATTTGAAATCAATCAAACTTGGTCATATATATCACCATCTTTATAATTTTGGAACTACAACTATCTTTGTCTCTATGGGAAAAGAAAAAATGGAACCTTATGTTGAGAATAATAAAGAACTTAAGATTGGAAAATTTTTAAATTTAGGTATTACATTAGATGAAAGAGTTGCTGATGGTTTATATATGGGAAAGAGCTTAAAACTTATGAAAGATTTATTAGCAAATCCAGATACATTATTGGAAAAACTTCCAGAGGGTGATTTACCTAAAACTTTAGTTAAAAGAAAAAAGAAAAAATTAAAAGTAAAAAAAATAAAAAAGGTTGAAAAAGTAAAAAAAGCAAAAAAAATTAAGCCTTTAAAAAATAAAATTAAACATGAAGAAAAAATGAAAAAAATTGCAATTAGAAAACTTAAGAAAAAATCAGAAAAAGAAAATTTAGAAAATATTTCTCATGAAGATTTAAATGCTTAAATGTTCAAAATTACTAATTTAAAAATATTATTTGAATTTTTATTATTCATTCAAGTAAATTGCAACTTGTAAAAAGTTTCTACACACTTAATTATCTTAAGTGTGTTTTTTTACACTTAATTATATTTTATTATTTTTTTTGTTTTTAATTGATTAAAATTATTTTTTGTGTTAATCTAATACAAAGAAATAAAAATTTAATGGAGAGTAAAATGAAAAAGATTATTTATTTTATTTTTGCTATCTTAACAATTATTTATGTGGGATTTTTATGTTATTATAACATAGCTGAGGAAACAACAAAAGTTATGGAATATATAGCTATTTATGGAGGATTATTAATAGCTTTAATGTATGCAGCGGTTAATTTTTTTGGAAACCCTTTGAAAATTGTATTTTTTGTTCTCTTGGTTTTGTCTGTAATTATTTTAATTTTAACGATAGCTATCCCAGATGTATTCAAAAATTTATTTGGTATTGTTAGTAAAGAAAACGCAGAGACTTTTATTAATCTATTTAAATAATTTAACTTTTTGTATTAAAAAAAATTTTTGATTTATAATTAACAAATTTTTATTAAGGTTGGTATGAGAACATGGACAAGCTTTTAATTATAGATGGAAATAGTATTGCGAATAGGGCATTTTATGCCCTTCCTTTTTTATCTGATCATTTAGGAAATCCTACAGGGGCAGTATTTGGATTTGCAAATATTATAATCAAAATTATAAATGAAACAAAACCTACACATATAGTAGTAGCTTTTGACCATGCTAGAAAAACTTTTAGAAATCAAATTTATAAAGATTATAAAATGCAAAGAAAACCAACTCCTGAGGAATTAATAAAACAATTTCCAGTTATTAAAGATATGTTAAATACAATGAAAATTCAAATAATAGAACAAGAAGGCATTGAAGCTGATGATATTATTGGAACTATATCTAGGCTTTATAGTGGTGAAAAATTTATTTTATCGGGAGATAGAGATTTACTTCAACTTATTGATGATACTACTACTGTTTGGCTTACAAAAAAAGGTGTTACTGAAGTAGATAAAGTAGATTCATTAAGACTTTTAGAGATTTTTAATCTTGCTCCTAATCAAATAATAGATTTAAAAGCATTAATGGGAGATGCTTCTGATAATATTCCTGGTGTAAGTGGAGTAGGTGAAAAAACTGCATTAAATTTGTTGGAAAAGTATAAATCTTTAGATAATGTTTATCAGCATATTGATGAAATAACTGGTAAATTAAAAGATAAATTGATTTTAGATAAAGATAATGCTTTTATGTCAAAACAATTGGCTACAATTAAAACTGATTGTAAAATAGAGTTTAATAAAGATGATGCTATTCTCATATATCCTTTTGGTCAAGAAGTTTATGAATTTTTTAAAGAGAAAGATTTTTCTTCACTATTAAAGAATAATTCTTTATATAACCAATCTCAGACAATAAAAAAGGAAAAATCTGAAAAAGTTATTTTCTCTAAAGATAATTTAAAAGAGTTATCAAATATTGAAGAAGGTATCATTTCAATAAATCTAAATAATATGGAAATTCTATTTAATAACAAGTTATATTATTTAGAAAGAAACTATGGTATGTTTGAAGATAATAATTTATCAACTAAAAATATTTTACATGAGTTGAAAAATGTTTTTGAAGATGAACAAATATTAAAAATAACTAATGATGCTAAACGTGATATTCATATTTTATCTAATTTTGGAATAGATTTGAAAAATTATTTTGACCTTTCAATTGCTAATTATGTAATTAATGCAGGTTTAAAAACAAAAAACGAATTTAATAATATAGATGAATTTAAAGATTTATATCAAAATTTTAAACAAGGTATAATTGAAAATAAATTAGATTTTGTATTTTATCAAATAGAATTACCGCTCGTTAAAATTTTAGCAAATATGGAAGATAATGGTTTTAAAATTAACTTTGATAAATTAAATATTTTAAATGAAGAATTTTCTGAAAAAATAGATAGTTTAAAAAAAGAAATTTATTTGCAGTCAGGTGAAGAATTTAATATTAATTCACCAAAACAAGTTGCTTATGTTTTGTTTGAAAAATTAGGAATAAAAACTTACAATAATAAAAAACAATCTACAAGTGCTATTAAGCTTGATGAGTATAGATATATTCCTATAGTAGATAATATTTTAACTTATCGAAAATATTCAAAAATAAAAAACACTTATATTGATGTCTATTCAAATATTTGCAAAACTCAAGGAGATATTATTCACACAACTTTTAATCAGACTTTAACTAGCACTGGTAGACTTTCAAGCAGTGAACCAAATCTTCAAAATATTCCAACAAGAGATGATGAAGGTAAAAACTTAAGAAAAATTTTTGTTTCAAAATTTAAAAACGGAAAAATTATCTCTGCAGATTATAATCAAATTGAATTAAGGTTGTTAGCTAGTTTTTCTAATGAAAGTGATTTAGTTAAAGCTTACAATAATGGTGCCGATATTCATAAATTGACTGCTTCTCAAATATTTAATACTCCTATAGAATTAGTTTCTGATAATCAAAGAAGAGAAGCTAAAGCTGTGAATTTTGGGATAATATATGGTATTAGTGATTATGGTCTATCTCAAAACATAAAAACAACTAAAGCACAAGCAAAAAAATATATTGATTCTTACTTTGAAAAATATTCTAAAGTAAAAGAATTTATGGAAGAAAATATAAATTTTGCAAAATTAAATGGTTTCGCTGTAACTAAATTTGGAAGAATAAGAAAAATTCCAGAACTTTCGTCTTCTACTTATTTTACAAGAATGTTTGGTGAAAGGGTTGCTATGAATATGCCTTTGCAAGGAACTGCTTCTGATATAATAAAACTTGCAATGATTAAAGTTTCAGAAGCTTTAAAAGATAATAATTTAAAAAGTGAACTAATTTTACAAATTCACGATGAACTTATAATAGATTGTGTTGATGATGAAATAGACACTGTTAAAAAAATATTAAAATCTTCAATGGAGAACGTTACCAATTTAAATGTTCCTTTAGTTGTGAATATAGGTGTTGGCGAAAGTTTATTTGATTGTAAATAATAAATTTTCTATATCTACTATTTTTGTTTGAAAAGTCAAGAAAATGTGTCAACTTTTTTAAAAAAAATTAAAAATATTTTAGAAAAGTAGTAAAATTAAGTATGAAAAGATAA
>CASEOW010000066.1 GCA_949289785.1 uncultured Bacillota bacterium
AACCTAAATTCATTGCCATTTATCAAAATAATATATTCTTTTCTCTATGAAATAAATTATTCCATATAATTAAATAAATAGGATAAAATTAATGATTGTTTTATCTTTTTTGTTATATATTTTGCTCATCATTAGGCAAACTTTGTTGAAAACAGCCAATTTATACACATTTTACAATACTTTCTTATCTTTCACACAAACACATGCAATTTTGTAATGACATCATTGTGACTTTTGATTCAGTAAATCGCATATATGACTTTTATGAAAGAATCCATGAGTGTAGCTTGTTTAAATAGACAAAATCATCTTCAGATATGCTTCTGTTATGATCAATATTGTTTCTCATTTTATTTAATCTTACAAGCCATTCTGTTTTGTCTTTTTTTGAACGACCTTTAACATCAGGCTCGGTGTATTTCTTTTCAAAAAGGGATTGCCAATTATTCATAATCACATCTCTATAATCTATTAAATGCATACAATCCCATTCGTCAATATCAGTTTCAGGGTCTTCATATTCTTTGTCCGTTTTTAATTTTCTTATTTTTTGCATAAGATCTTGAGGGATTCCAGAAATCTTCCACTTTGAAATTCCAAATTGCTGGATCAGAATATTTTTAATATCAGTGTTTAAATGTGACTCAATATCGCTTATTAAAGAATATGCTTGTTTATTAAACTCTTTGGTATTTGACTTTTTCCACTCCTCATATCCATCAAAATTTAAATCAGGATACTTATTTAGTATAAATCCTTGTAAAGTTCTCCAATATTTTATTCTTCCTCCACCACCATAGGAAGTCTTCAATTCTTTATTTTGTTCTTCTGACAATGAATTTATTTCCTTTAATAACACATCTAAATATGGTTTATATTCATCAAAATGCTCTCCAATTTTTTCTACTGAAAAATTATTTTTAGACATTATAATTTTTGTTATGTCAGCAAATATTTTTATCAAGCCATAAATAGAAATATTATAAACCAATTTATTTTCAGATTCGTCTTTTATCCATTCATTTATATTATCATTCCTAATATAGCCAAAAAATTGATATAACAAATTCATAATATTATCTAAGTTCTTATCATTATCATTTAAGTCTATTATACCTCTTTGAACAATATCGCCTTCTTTATATCTGTTGAATAATCCCGATTTGTCCAAGGCATCTCTGATGGTATCTAAAGTGATACAGCATTTTTCTGTTTTATTATTTTCTCCTATAATAACTCTATCAAATAAAGGAGAGTCTGTGTTTTCACCTAATTCTTGTGCAATTTTTGAAAAAAGGGCTGTATTCCTTTCTGTTGGGTTTTCCGAATCCCATAATAAATCTGCATTTAAAGTTGTCCTAAGATTTTTTGAAACAGATTTTTGATTTTCATTAATTTCCATAAATAACTTAATCTGTTCATTTTTTGCTAAATCTAAGAATGCGACAACTGGTATTGTATTTGTCTTCTTATATTCTGTATTTGAATAACCATACAACCTATGCTGACCATCAATAACATAAACAGATTTATATCTTTGAGGTAAGTTTAAAAGACCAATTTTAGAAATAGAATTAGGATCTTGTAAACTTGAGAGATTAAACGTCAGACCTTTTTTATTTGTGTCAATACTAATTATTACAGAGTTAGGAAAAAATCCTCCATTTTTTATAAAAGTTTCAATTTGTTTTAGTCTAGATTTTTTTATTAGTCTTTGATATGTCGGCATATCATTTCTATTAGCATCTGTTCTATGTAAAATGTATCCAATTTTTAATAATTTTTCAGGCTCAATGGAAAAAGAATAATATGTATATCCACCCATTTTCCCCTGAATTGCAGGTATAACTTCATCTAAGTTTGCAATTTTTTGCCCCGCAAATAGATTTCCAAGCAATTGAAACTTAGATGCATTACCTAAGTGTTTGTTTAAGTTTATGTAATATTCCAATCTTTCATCATTAATAAAATAATATTTTAATGATTGAATTAAATTAATATCAACATTAGAAATAGCATAGTTTTTTGTACACAAAAGAATCTTATATTTTTTATCATTGCCAAAAATTGACTTTAGTTCTTTTAATAAGTCACTATAATTTAATTTAATATTATTTATTAATTCTTGAAAATCACTGATTTTTTTCTTGTTATCTGTGTATAAATAATAGCAAATCAATACTGATTCATGATCGACAGATACAAAACTAAAGTCAGATATATTTTTTACTTCATCGTCAAATGAGTGGAATAAATTAGGAATAAATTTAAACCCCATTTCACAAAACAATTGAACAAATTCATTGTAAGAAATTTCAATTTCTGGTTTCTGGATTTTCATTATTGCTTTATTTTTTGTTTTTGAAGATAACTTGTAACCTTGTTGCTCATAATTATAAATTTCTTCTTTTAGAACAGATTTCCTTATAAACTTTTGCCTTGATTTCATTAAAATTTTCTTCTGATCTGTATCTATATTAAGTGATTCTTTAAGCGTCTGCATCTTTTCTCCTTTTTATATTTGTAAAAAGAAATTCTTCAATCGAACCTCTTTTTGCATTTTTACCTCCAATTGTACTTGATCTAGTTAATGTATATTTATAATCACCTTTATTGAAAATTTCATCTATAGTTTTATGGGCTGCATTTGTTAATATATAAAATGCTTTTTTTTCTTTAATTTTATCAATTAATTCGCTTAATCGATACTGATCTTCCAAAGAAAACAAGTTTTTATTATATTCAATAAATCCATTGTTATTATGAGAAACGGTGTAAGGGGGGTCTAGAAAAATCAAATCCCCTTCTTGGATTAAATCAATCAATCTATAAAAATCTCCAGAAGACAAGTTTGCATTTTTCAATTTTTGAGAGCATTCGTTTAAAGATTTTTCGTCTACCACATAGTTCTTTTTATAACCATAAGGGACATTATATTCGCCATTTCTATTAACTCTATATATACCATTATAAGAAGTATGATTTAAATATATAAATTGAGCAGCTTTTTTACTTTTATTTTTAAAGTGTTTTTTCCTAAAATCATAATAGAAAGTTTCGTTATTTGGAAGTTGTTTTAAGAACTTTATTACTTCGTTTACATTGTTTTTAACTTCTTGATAAGTTTCAATTAAGTCTTCGTTTAGATCGTTTAAAAAAACTTTATTAAAAGAAGCGTTTATATTAAAAAAGATTGAGGCACTTCCTAAAAACGGCTCATAGTAATTTTTAAAATTATATCCTTCAATTAATTCATTTACTTCATTTATCAACCAGCGTTTTCCACCAGCCCATCTTAAAAAGGGTGTCATGATTTTTTCTCCTGCGTCAATTATAGCATAAACACAAGAAATTTGTAGTAATTTATAAATTATTTTTTATTTATTTTAAAAAAATTACATCTATCTATCCCCCACAAAATAAAATAAATTATACCATAACAAATATAACATATAAATTAGCTAAACTTCTATCATAAACTTCCCTTATATCTCTTTGCCTTTTGAGTGTCTTTTGTAGCATAGTTTTCGTAGGAGTAAACGGAAGTAAATATTGCTTAAACAATTTAAT